>CAMDHK010000021.1 GCA_945897965.1 Candidatus Kuenenia stuttgartensis
TGTTTTTTTGATAAATCGTTGGACTGAGTAAAGTCGTCATCTGCGTAAAGTTCCCAAATGTCGTCATCCCAGGAAGAATCTTTTTTGTGCCAAGTGACTGCGGTCCACCCGTCAGACCAAATGGCCCTGCTGCCTAACATTTCGTAGTACTGGACTTTTTTGGTGGTCTTGGCTTTTGCATCAGAAAATGTGTACGCCATGCTTACGCCATGAAGGGGCATTTGGGAAACGCCATTGACTGAAGTTGGTGCAGGTAGGCCGGTGAGTTCCAGAATGGTTGGAACAACATCGACTAGGTGATGGTACTGGTTTCGAATAGAGCCGCCATCTTTTATTTTGGCAGGCCAAGAGACTATAAACGGATCGGTGTTCCCGCCCGCATGGGTATCTTGCTTCCATCGTTTGAGTGGGGAGTTTCCAGCCATTGCCCATCCCATTGGGTAGTGTGGGTCGGAAGAAGGCCCACCCGCTTGATCAAGATTTTTGATCATCTCGGGGATTGTATCGGGGAAGAAACTGCGATAGCGGTCGGTGTTGAGTGTTCCGTTTTGCAAACCCTCTTGAGAAGCTCCGTTGTCGGAAACAACCATGATTAGCGTGTTGTCGCGGATTTTCATTTCATCTAGAACATTAAACAATCGTCCTAATTGGTGGTCAGCGTGGTCAAGATACCCAGAAAAAACCTCTTGAAGTTTGCAGTAAACTTTCTTTTGGTTGTCGCTTAATTTGCTCCAAGGCTGAATTCCAGGATTTGCAGGTGGAAGAATGGAGTTGCTGGGAATGATTCCCATTTTCTTTTGTCTTTCAAAAGTTTCTTCCCGAACTTTATCCCATCCTTGGTCGAACTTGCCTTGGTATTTTGCAATGTAATCTTTTGGGGCGTGAAGAGGTGCATGGCAGGCGCCAAGGGCTAGGTAAGTGAAAAAGGGCCTTCCGGTGTTTGCCTGATGTTGGTCGCGAATATTGTTGATAGTGACGTCCACTAAATCTTCGGTGAGGTTATAACCATTGCGAGTCGGGGTGTCAGTGAAGTGGTTGTCCTGACATAAAAGTGGCGCCCATTGGTCGGTTTCGCCCCCGAGGAAACCGTAGTATTTTTCGAAACCCATGCCAAGCGGCCAACGATCGAAAGGCCCCGCTGCAGTGTAAGCCGTGTATGGCGCGAGGTGCCACTTGCCCAATGCCATCGTGTTGTAGCCATTTTGTTTTAGTGTTTCAGGAATCATCGCAGCGCTTTTGGGGATATTTCCATAATTGCCCGGAAAGCCAGTTGCGCCTTCGGTGATGGCAGCCAAACCGATTGCGTGATGATTTCGCCCGGTAAGTAAAACGCCACGGGATGGTGAGCATAGGGCAGTCGTATGGAAGTTGTTGTAGCGAAGTCCGGTCGAGGCAAGTTTGTCGATGTTTGGAGTTTGGATGGGACCACCATAGCAGCCTAAATGTCCGTAACCAACATCGTCTAGTACAACTAAAATAATGTTGGGTGCGCCTGCGGGTGCTTTCATAGGAAGCGCAGGGTTCCAATCTGGTGTAGACTCTTTGAAATTCTTTCCGATTTTGCCTTTGAATTCTGGTTGTCTAGGGGGTAGCACAATTCGGTTTTGCTTGCTTGTAAGTTCTTCGGGTGAAGACTGTGCATGTATTTGTGATGGAAGGTTCCAGAAATTTGTGACCTGTTGGCTAACAATTCCCGCAAGGATCATAACCATTATGGAAAAAAGATATCTAGGATTCATGGTGACTTTCATGGTTAGAGTCGATTGCTTTAATAAAAGATTGTTTAGCATTATGAGTTTGACTGTTAATTAAAATAATTCCAACCTTTTTTTACGCTTTATGAAAAATGGAAGCAAGAAGTGGTTTAGCAATTAAAAGCTATTGTGATGGCTTGGGATCCATAGAAAACGGTATGTTGTATTTTTTGGTCGCAACATGCCTTGTACCTTGATATAAAAAAAGCAGACAAAATATTTATTGGAGGTATTGTTGTGCATATTCCAGCATTGACACTTGTGAAGCAAATTGCAAAGCAACCTGAAGTTAAAGATGTTGCAGGGGAAACCCTGTTGCAGTGGAAAAACTCTGGTTTGCACCAGAAAATCAAGCCGGGCGCCAATGTTGCCATTGGTGTTGGTAGTAGAGGTATTGCCAACCTTGCCGTAATTGTGAAAGCAACGATTGAGTATTTCAAGGGGATTGGAGCCAAGCCTTTTATTGTTTCGGCTATGGGAAGTCATGGTGGAGCTAATTCGCAGGGGCAGAGAGAGTTGCTTGGAGAGTATGGGATTTCCGAAGAGAATCTTGGAGTTACGGTAAAGACGGACATGGACTCTCTTGTTATTGGCAAGAATTCTTGGAATGAGCCCGTTTATTGGGATAAAAACGCCTTGGCAGCGGATGCGGTCGTGACTATTTCGAGGATAAAGCCACATACGGATTTTCGAGGCCGCTTTGAAAGTGGTATTGCGAAGATGCTTGTGATTGGCCTTGGAAAACGCGAAGGTGCCTCCCAGCACCATCGGTGGGGTTTCAAGGGATTGCGCGATATGCTTCCCGAAACTGCTAAGGTTATTCTTGAGAAGACGAATTTCATTGGTGGGTTGGCGGTGTTGGAAAACGCGCATGAGCAAACAGCTAAGCTTGAGTTTGTATCAACCCAAAATCTGATGGAAGTTGAACCCAAATTGCTTGATGAAGCTCGCCAATTGCTTGGTAAACTTCCTTTTCATGACATTGATCTTCTGGTAGTGGGTGAGATAGGTAAAAACTACAGTGGAGCAGGCATTGATCCCAATGTGGTAGGAAGGCTTCTCATTGAAGGCCAAAACGATTTTGAGACCCCTAAAATTATTCGCATGTGTGCATTGGATCTTTCGCCCGAAAGCCATGGTAATGGAACGGGAGTTGGTATTGCAGACTTAACCACGGATAAATTGCTTGCATCGATTGATCCGGTCCCTTTTCGTATGAACAACCTCACTGCTTGTTTTCTTTGGCGATCCAAATTGCCCATTGCCTTTCCTAACGACAAGGAATGCATTCAAACTGGGTTAGAAACTTGCTGGCAGCCAGATTTAAATGCCATTCGCATGGTTGTTGTTCCTAACTCCTTGGAACTTGCTGAATTGTATGTTTCTGCACCATTACTAGAAGAGGTTAGAAAAAACAAGGATCTTGCAATCAGTGGGGATTCATTCGAGCTTCAATTTGATGATAAGGGCAATTTAAATCAAAAGGCTCTTTTCCCCCATAGTGCTCAAGGTAGAAGAGTTTCTAGTCATCATTAATTCCGTTTGGTTAAGCGGGTTGGGATGTAGGGAATAGGCAGGAGTTGCAAAATGCTCCTGTCTTTTTGTTTTTAATGGCATCTTTCACTTCTTTAGCCCTGTTTTGTAAAAATTGATTCAAGAAACAGCTTGACCACTTTGGGTTTCGGGGTAAGAGTCCATTGGATATAGGTGGGGATCGTCTTCTCCTTTTTTAAGGGAAGGCTTTTTGGGGTTTTGAAATTCTATAGGCAGGATAGTTTCCCGCACGCTGGTATGGATACAGGTCGCCTGACTTTAGGCGCATCGTGGGGATGAGGTGCTCGGCTGTGTTTCGTATTAGATTGACAATCCTAGGTCTGGCTCTTTTGCTTTCAGGCTGTAGTTCCTCCGGGAATAAAGCTGATTCAAAAGACCCAACACAGCCTTCCTCACCCTTTGGCATGTTTCAGAAAAAACCAGACACCAAAAAGGACTTGCCCGCTAATCCTTCTGCTATATCTTCCAATCCTACCGGTAAGCCAAGTGGGGTCCTTGCTGGTCAGGTTATGGATCGGAATAACCGTAGGCCTGCGGGCGTTATCATTCAAGTGGTTGATTTGCAAAAAAACACCCCGGAAGGAAAGTTTGATATTACTGCTGATTCACAAGGTTATTTCACTATCAACAATCTTCAACCAGGTAGAAACTATCAGCTTGTTGCCCGGGTAAAGGATGGGGAAAAGTTTTATAGCGGCACAATCTTGGCTACGCCTCCGAATCCAAGGGTTTCAATTTTCGTGAAGGAAGAGATTGGCGCATTCCCGGCCCCACAGAATCCCAATGATAAAACAGCAGGTGCCGAGCCAAATGCACCCGCAGCCCTAGACAAGCCAAAAAGTGCCGAATCTGCCCAGGATGGCAATGCCCCTGCAAGTACAACCTCGTTACCTAATGCTGATAAAATCGCCCGGGATAATCTTGCGAGCAATTCGATTCCTGGTGCTATTCTTTCAATCCCGCCCCGAGGCAATGATCAGGGTGGATATTCTTTGCCTGCGCCTCCTTCGTTGCCACAAATTGGCAATGTGATCTCGATTAATTCATCGGGAGTTCAGAATCAGCCTGGGTTTTCTGGTATTGAGAATTATTCAGCATTGCCAACGCCTGTTCCATCCTGTGTTTTGGTGGGGCAAAAACTCGACAACTTCAGCCTTTACGACATGAATGGTCAGGTATGGGAATATAAGAAAAATAAGACTGGAAGAATGGTTTTGCTCGATTTCTGGTTTAGTTCGTGTGGGCCATGTTTGCAATCGATTCCGCACCTTGTTGAGTTGCAACGAAGGTATAAGAACTTTGGTTTGGAAGTGGTCGGAGTTGCATACGAAAAAGGTACACCTGAAGAAAAGGTTGCAAAGGTACGGCCGATAAGGGCTAGATATCACATGAATTATACAACCCTTTTTGGTGGATCTGGGCCTGAACCATGTCCTGTGCGCACTCAATTTGATGTCACCAGTTTTCCTTCGTTAGTGCTTTTGGATGAGGAAGGAAACATTGTGTGGAAAAATCAAAAAGATGAGGGTGTGGATCAAAGGCAATTGGCTGAATTGGAGTTGGAAGTTCGCAGGGGTTTAGGGATTCGCACTAAATAAACTGCGGCTCTATTCTGCCTCGCCTTCCTGTCTTGCCCGTTTCCTTTTCTCGTTCCTTCCACTGGATTATTTTAACCCTTTCCTGTTAATCTGCTCTTCTTGAATTCTCAAGGAGGGTGAAAATTATGTGTGGAATCGTTGGTTATACTGGTTTGAAACAAGCCGATCTTGTTCTCGTTCCTGCTTTGCAAAGGCTTGAATATCGCGGTTACGATAGTGCAGGGCTTGCCACGATTTTTCAGGGCCGCATTCAACTTCGAAAAAAAGCAGGTAAGATTCACAACCTTGTGAAATCACTTCAAGATTTTCCCGTGCTTGGCACGACAGGGATTTCGCACACCCGATGGGCAACTCATGGCCCAGCAAATGATGTAAATGCGCATCCCCATTTGGGTGGGAGTTCTTCCATTGCTTTAGTGCATAATGGCGTGATTGAAAACTATTCCAGTTTGAAAACATTTCTCGAAGATATGGATTATCATTTTAAAAGTGAAACGGATACCGAGGTGCTTGCTCATCTTGTTTCCTACCACTTTGATAAGATTTCTGCGGATATCCCCACCGTTGATAATTTAGTTCAAGCGGTAATAGCAGCTCTTTCTTTGGTTAAAGGAACCTATGGCATTGCCCTTGTATGCCCATTGTTTCCCAATTTGGTTATTGGTTCGCGCTTGGGAAGCCCGTTGGTTCTTGGCTTGGGTGATGGTGAACATTTTTTGGCGAGTGATCCGAGTGCGCTGATGGGTTTTTCCAACCGTGCCATTTATCTTGATGATAGGCAAATTTGCGTCCTTACCCCTGATTCGTGGTCAATCCTGGATATGAAACAAATTCAAATCAGCCCCGTGATCGAGGCCTTGAACCATGAGGTTTATTCCCCAGATAAAGCGGGGTTCGATCATTTCATGCTTAAGGAAATTCATGAACAGGCCGAATCGCTTGAGAATGCACTTCGAGGCAGGCTTGATGAAGATGAGTGGACTTCACGTTTCGGAGGCTTAAATCTCGATTCCAAACAGCTTAGGAATATTGAGCGAATTATTCTTACCGGATGTGGCACAAGTTATCATGCTGGCTTGGTGGGCGAATATTTGATTGAAGAACTTGCCCGAATTCCCGTTGAAGTCGAATACGCATCCGAGTTTCGCTATCGAAATTCCCCAATGAATGGCAGAAGTATAGTCATAGGCATTACCCAATCAGGGGAAACTGCAGATACACTTGCAGCCATTCGTGAATCGAAGCTTAAAGGGATACCATCTTTAGCTATCTGTAATGTTGTAGGAAGTACGATTGCGCGGGAAGCTGATGGCGGTGTTTATCTTCACGCAGGGCAAGAGATCGGGGTTGCCAGTACCAAAGCTTTTACGAATCAAGTTGTTGTGCTTGCGATGTTAGCTCTGCATTTGGGGAGAATGAGGCACCTTTCTGCATTTCAAGGCGCTCAAGTTGTAGAGTCTTTAAAGGAATTGCCAGAAGCTGTTCGTCAGGTATTGGCTACAGAAGCGCAGGTTCGTGAAATTGCAATGCGTTACTGCAATTCGCCTCAGATACTGTTCATGGGCAGGCAGTATCTTTACCCGGTTGCACTTGAAGCAGCATTGAAAATGAAGGAAATCAGCTACATCCATTCAGAAGGATACCCTGCTGCAGAGATGAAGCATGGGCCGATTGCGCTTGTGGATCGAGATACACCCTCGGTGTTTTTAATTTCCCGTGGACTGATGTTTAATAAAGTTATGAGCAATCTTGAAGAGGTAAAAGCAAGAGGTGGACCTGTTATCGCAGTGGCTTCAGAAAGGATTTCCGAGCTTTCGAGAAAAGCTGATGAAGTTATTGTTGTTCCTAAAGTTGCAGAATATCTTCAGCCTGTAGTTAGCAATATTCCTATGCAATTGTTTGCCTATCACATGGCTTTACTTCGCGGGTGTGATGTTGATAAGCCAAGAAATCTTGCCAAAAGTGTTACGGTGGAATGATTTTAAAGGGTGTTAAAATCGTGGTAGGCAATATGTTCATTATTGCCTGCAGGCTTATTGCCAGGTCTAATTAATAATCCGGTACCCATGCCTGCAGCTTTTGCAGCATCAAGTTCTTCGGTTACATCCGAAAGGAATAGAATTTCAGAAGCATCGACACAAAGGTTGTTGGCGATGTTTTCGTAGCTTGAAGAAGTTCTTTTTGGGCCTGAGGTTGTATCGAAATGATGGGTTATCAGCGTTCCAAGATTTCCTGCAGTAGTATTCGCAAAGTAAATTTTTTGAGCAAGGATGCTCCCCGATGAATAAATTGCAATGGTAAGGTTTGAACTTTTCCAACGATGGAAAGCAGTAGGAACATCTTCGTAAATATGCCCTTTTAGTTCTCCGTTGTTAAATCCTTTTCTCCAAACCAGGCCTTGCAAAGCTTTTAGCCCTGTTGCTTTACTATCTTCCTTCATGCGCTGGATAGCCAAGGTTACGATGCGTGTTATTTTTTCAGACTTAGAAAAAGTTCCTTCTAAAAAAACTGCAAGGGTGGGGCAATTTTCGTTTTGCGCGAAAACTTCAAGGGCATCGATTGTTTCTTTGGTTTCAAAACTAGAATCTAGAAATCCCTCTAGATTATTGCGCGCATAATCAAACATTGTCGTATGCACAAAATCAATTGCAGAAGTGGTTCCTTCGATATCGAGAAGAACCACTTTGTATTTTTCGCTAATCATACTGATAACTTGGTTTCCATGTTTCCTTCGCCTGTTAAATAAGTGGGGCCCCAGCATAAGGGCGCATAATTTCCATGGATGCCACTATCAATATACTGGGGAGTCCAGCCTGATTTATCCTGAAACAATCGTATTGCCCTTATAGTTCTATCTTCGCATAAACCAAACCAGTGTTTTGTGCCCCGAGGAACATTAATAAGGTCGCCTGCTTCAACTTGAATAGCAAAAATAGGCCCGCTTGTTGGGTGTATGTGAAAAAGGCCCTTCCCTTTTAGGATGAATCGAACTTCATCCTCAGAGTGGGTGTGTTCCATTTTGTACTTAGCCATCATTTCGTCAAGGTTTGGTGTTTCAGGTGAAACATTCATGACATCAGCGGTTACATAGCCACCCTTTTTCTTAAGTACTTCTATTTCTGGTGCATATGCTTTGAGAATATCATCCGCATCCGCTTCAGGGTTGACTCTTTCAGCAAGCGGCCATTTTTCGTAAAAGATTCCGTGTGGGTTAATGAATTCCTGAATTTCTTTTTCAGATTTCAGCGCCCTGTTTTCGTCTGGTATTAATACAACTGCCATTTTAATCTCCTATAAATTATTATTAGTCTCGCAGAAGCAAGCTTCTGCCTGTTACTTCAAAAAGAAATTCCAAAGTTTCAACATGTCTTTGCGTTTCTTCAAGGTTTGAGCCCCAAGCGTACAAACCATGTTTTCGGATTAGAAACCCAAAGGGTACAAAATCTTTATTTGAAAAAGTGCGCTCATTCACTATTTTTGCCAATGCTGTTATATCTTGGCTATTAGGGTAAATATCGATCCAAATGCGGGTTTCATGGCTTTTGATTCCTGAAAGCCCTTTAAGCATTTCGTAGCCTTCCACCCAGAATCCACCTGTGGCTCCATATTTCTCAGAAAGCAAGGTTCCCCAAACCGAGTGAACATGCAGCACCGAATTGATATTTTCTTTAGCGGTCAACATAAGATGCAATGCTGTTTCGGCAGAGGGCTTTTCTTCTGTTTTTATTAATGGGGTACCTTTATCATTAAGTACTAGAAAATCATTCATCCCTAAGTTTTCTTTGTGTTTGCCACTTGCTGTTATGAGAAGTTGGTAAGGCTTTTTGCTGATAAGTGCACTGTAATTGCTGCTGGTTGCAAGCGACCATCCCCTGCGATGAAACTGTTTTCCAAGGGAGATGATTTTAGCCTTTAATTTTTTGATATCCTTGTTAGGAGTGGCCTTCGCTACTGCTGGCTTTTTAGTTTTCTTCGGTGCTACATCTTTGGTAGTTTTTTTCATGATTAATCCACTTTTATTAATTCGAGAACCTAATCTTTAATCTAATGGATAAGCATGAAAAATCAAAAGAAATGATGATGAAATAATACATCACTTGGATGTTTTTATTGTTTTACATTTGCTTTTAAGTGATTTTCAGAGCTTCTTTCAATAAACAAGGTTCACTGCCAGATTCTTCTTTGCGGTATCGTGCCAGTAAACTCTTAGATCGTTGTGCTAGCATCCGCCTTACTTCGCGTCTTTCACCTTTGATTCTTGCTATACTCATTGAATCATAGGCTGTAGTCTGATGCCTCATCCATGCGATAACTGCAGCTTCCGCCCTTCTTTCTACTGGAATTCTTTTGGTTCGGGCGACCGTACCACTGCCAACAGGGGTTGCGTGATCTGCAACAACTTTTGCAAGTTTATTGGCCAACTCCGAATGATTTGGGTGGAATGCCAGAAATGCAACTACAGCTCCGGTAAAATCTTCCACGTATTCTAATTGAACTTTATCTCTTCGCTTGGCTGCGCTTTCTTTGCGTTTGCTATAACTTTCAGTTGATCTTTCCGCTTCCAATTCTAGTCTAGTTTTTTCAATGGTAGTAGCAGCAGCCCAAATGCCTTTGGAAAATATCCTGCGGCCTTTCTTTTCTTGCACCACCCAATACTCCCCAGCAGCTTTTACCCGCCTTGTTAAACCGGCATCTCCGGGGGGTAATAAGCTCCAACCTTCGGGAACTGCGACAATTATATCGTATTCGTTTATAACACTATTGGGCCTTGGCCCTGGTCGGAATATCTTTTCGATCATTCTTGTATCGCCTCCTTGCGATGATGATTTATTTTAAAAGGTTAATTGTTTCATTGATAAGTGAAGCATGAATAATGATAGCAAGGCCCAAACGATGGCGAATTTTGCAAGTGCCGTAAATGAGTTTTATATCCTCATCCAGGAAATGTTGGGCAGTGACCAAACCTAAAATAAGTCTGGTTTCATCCTTGTCTGATTCAGTTCGGCTTGGTTTATAAAGAAATACGGGGCCACCGCTATCTCCTTCGAAAATGTTTCCGCTCATTAGAAATGTCCGTGTTTTTGCTGTGGGATACAATGGATAAGTTGCGATTGAACCATTTCTTAGAATTGGAAAACCAGCGGAGTTAGCCTCGGCACGATGCGGGTATCCCAGATTTGCAATTAGATCTCCCACATGGATTTTGTGTTTTTGCAGTAATGCATCGGAAGCAAGAAGATCGGTTGAAAGGTTAGATAAGTCTGAATTCTTCGGTGGGGTTACCCAAAGTACGGCAACATCTTCGGTTGGGTGTTTGGCCCAAAGGGGCTTGCCATCTTTTCGAATGGTAACTTTTACAGGGTCTTTGATGTATTCGCCTTCTGCTTTTTTTGTTCGGAATATGACGGTGGTTTCATCTCCTGGCGTGTTATTTAAAACATGAGCCGCTGTAATTAATATGTGTTTTTCTTCGTTGTTTTTCTTCAGAATGAAACCAGTTGCAGTCGATTTTTCATGCATTATTTTAAATGTTGCCCGCATTAACTGGGTGTTAAGATCTTCATCCGCTGCAGAATTTTGCGATGTTATAAAAGTTGAACCAAGTAGCAAGAAAAAACACCGTATCCAAATCATAGGAAATCTTTCTTATAAATTTGTGAGATTAGTTGGCTAGAAAAAGTTGCGCATTCCTAATCATTAATAATTTTATTTTAGCTACTCTGGTAGATTAAACTAATGTAATGAGTAAAACCATGAATGTAAACTATTTGCAATGATTCTTCTTAAGGTAACTGTTTAAAAAAAAGATTTTAATTACATAAGGTCATTTTTGGTATGCAAGGTTAAGTTTAATTTAAACAGTAATCAGTGGTATATTTGTCACTACATATTCTGAGGTTTTCAGAAAAATGATTCAAACAAATAGGCTCATTAATACGATTGTTTTATTGGCGTTCATTTTTATGGGTGCTTTTACAAATTGGTTTTTAACTTTAGGTCTTCCGCAAAAGATTGCAACGCATTTTAATTTCGCAGGCAAACCCGATGGTTTCATGACACTTCAGAACCATCAATCATTTATCACCCTTTCTACGATTTGTTTCCCTTTGTTTATGGTCTTCATGGTTGGCGTATTACCTGCGTGGTTTCCTTCAACGGTGAACATTGCTCATCGTGATTATTGGTTTGCCCCCGAGCGAAAAACTCAAACTCTTGATTACTTGTTTAACATGGCTTGTAAACTTGGCGTTCTTATGGTTTTCTTTTTCGTTGGGCTTAATGTAATCATTGTTCTTGCCAATAATTCTAATCCGGTTCTTATGCCTAAACTTCCTTTTTTTGTTGTTATGGCTCTATTTTTGCTTGGTTTATTTTCGTGGGTTGTTGTGCTTTTCTTGAAATTTAGAAAAGTTGATCTTTTAAATAAATAAGTTTTAGTAGGTGTTATTCTTTGTATTTTTGTCGGTTTTTTGATATTCAGATTTACTATCAATTTCTTGCATAATACAATTTATTATTACACCTTTAGAGAGGCAATATTTATGGTTCGATTTTTAATTCTATTGTTTAGCGCTACTCCTTTGTTTGCTTTGGAACCTGCAAACATAGTAATAGTTGCCAATAGAGATATGCCGGAATCAATTTCTGTTGCAAAGCACTATGCAAAAAAGCGGAATGTTCCTGAAGATAATATTGTTCTGCTGAGTCTTCCCAAGGGTGAAGATATTCTACGCTCAGATTTTGAAACTAAGCTTGCAGAACCATTGCGGGAAGCGCTTAAATCCAAGAAAGATAAGATCAAAGTTATATTGACTGTTTATGGAGTCCCTTTGCGGGTAGGTGCAAAGGTTCTTTCTGGTACTGAAAAAGTAAAGGCCGATGAAATTAAAAAGCAACTTGATGACTCGCGTAAAGAACTTGAGATTGCTGAGAAAGATAAAGCAGAAAAAGATAAACTTGAAGGCTTAAAGAAGAAAATTGCAGAGCTTAATTCTCAACACCGTATAGCCATCGCGGTCGAAAGCCTTGCATGTGTTGATAGTGAACTTATGTGCTTATGGTGGCCTGCGTATGAGTTTAGTCGCTGGCAGCCAAATCCTCTTTATTGGAAAGCTCCCAAGGAGTTAAATAATCGTTTTCCCAACACATTGATGACTTGCAGGCTTGATGGCCCAACTGTAGAAATTGCTAAGCGGCTTGTGGATGATGCAGTTGAAGTTGAAGTAAACGGGTTGAAAGGGAAAGTTTATTTTGATGCTCGGGGAATTAGTTTTAATTCAAAAAACCAGAGTGATTCAACCGGGTACGGTGGTTACGATGAATCGTTTCGTGAAGCTGCTGC
Source organism: Candidatus Kuenenia stuttgartensis (assembly GCA_945897965.1). Classification (GTDB taxonomy): domain Bacteria; phylum Planctomycetota; class Planctomycetia; order Gemmatales; family Gemmataceae; genus UBA969. Next base: position 12,249 of record CAMDHK010000021.1, read on the forward strand.
ATTGCTAAAATCTGCAGGGATGGAAGTTATATTAGATGATAAGGGTGCATTGTTTGAGCCTGATTCGTGTAAGGATGCAGCCCTGTATTCAGGTTGGTATTCTCATGCCAATTTCATTGATTGTTGTAAGTATGTTAAGGGGGCAGTAGCTTGGCATCTTGCAAGTAGTGAAGCTGTTACATTAAGAAATCCTGCGAGCAAAGTTTGGTGCCCAAACTTGTTGCAAAAAGGAGTTGCAGCAACACTTGGTCCTGTTGCGGAGCCTTATACCATTGCTTTTCCCAAACCCGCAGAGTTCTTTTGTTTTCTTATCACTGGAAAATATACATTGGTAGAAACTTATTCCCGGACCACATATCTTACTAGTTGGATGACAGTTCTTGTTGGCGATCCTTTGTATAATCCCTACAAGAATTCTCCAATGATTAAAGAATCATTGATTGAACCAAGTCCCAAAGTACAAAATATAAAATAACAATGATGAAGGGTTTGTTTATGTTTAATGATAAGTTTGGCAGGCGCAAATTACTCAAAGTTACTGGTGCGCTTGCAGTCAGTTGGGATCTTTTCGCAGCCGAAGATGCTAATCTTCCTAAAAAACGAGTCATTACCAAGGGCCCCGGTTATCATTGGTTTGGTTATTACGACAAACTTGAGTTTGACCCTTCCAACAGATTTGTTCTTGGTATGAAAGTTGATTTTGAACATCGGTCCCCTAAGCCGGATGACTCTATTCAAATCGGAATGGTCGATCTGAAAAATAATGACCAATGGATTTCTCTGGGTGCTAGTAAAGCTTGGTGTTGGCAACAAGGGTGTATGTTGCAATGGTTGCCAGGTTCCAAATCTGAAATCATTTGGAATGATCGTGAAGATAATCCCACACCACATTATGTTGCTCGCATTATGGATGTGAATACAAAAAAAATCCGAACCATTCCCGCGCCGATTTATGCCGTTTCTCCTGATGGTAAAAGTGCAATTGCTGCAGATTTTCGTCGCCTTCATGATACCCGGCCAGGTTATGGGTACAGTGGCGTACCTGATCCATCTATTGAGCTTGCTCCTAAAGATTCTGGTTTGTTTCATATTGATCTTCAAACCGGAAAACAAAAGCTTTTATTTTCGATGGCTCAAATTGCAGCGTTTGGGCCGCAGGCTGATGACATGATCGGGGCCAAGCATTGGTTTAATCATTTGTTGTTTAATACAGATGGAACACGCTTTGTTTTTCTCCATCGGTGGAAACCGCAGTCTGGAAAAGTAAGTTTTAAAACCCGTATGATTACTGCTTCAATTGATGGGTCTGATCTTTATATCTTGGATCCATCGGGAGCAACTTCGCATTTTATCTGGCGTGACCCACAGCATATTCTTGCATGGACACAACCCAAGGATAAGCGCCCTGGTTTTTACCTGTTTAAAGATAAGACTTCTGAAATTGAACAAATTGGTGCCGGCATTATGACTGAAAATGGCCATTGCACCTACCTTCCAGGTAACGAATGGATCCTTAACGATACTTACCCTGACAAGCAGAGGATTCAGCATCCTTATTTGTTTCACGTTAAATCGGGCAAGAAGGTTCCGCTTGGGGATTTTCTTTCCCCTGCCCAGTATGCCGGAGAATGGCGCTGCGATACCCATCCGAGGTTTAGTAACGATGGTTCTATGGTGGTTGTAGATTCACCTTACGAAGATAAAGGAAGGCAGCTCCAACTCATTGATATTTCAAATTGTAAAAAGATTTAATGGCTTAAAAAATATGTTCTAATTTGGTTTATCAATTATGGTTCTTGTAGATTTTGCAAATTGATTGACCTAGTAGTTGAAGATAAGTTTTTTCTTTTCAAATGGTCTAATCATTTTTATCATTGTTAAACCGCTTAAGTTTTATTACCTTCGAATCTCTTGTTAATGGCTTTAAAATGCAATCAGGAAGAGGCTTAAAAGCTCATCTTCATTGCGTTTAGAGTCGTTTGATAGCAATTAAAAATGGATTTTTAGCTGATTCGATGGGCGTAAAGGTTAATAGGTAGAATTAAGGGCTGATATTTAAGAGCCACCTGTGGAATTCGAATCCACGACCTACGCTTTACGAAAGCGTCGCTCTACCAGCTGAGCTAAGGCGGCAATATCTTTAACATAAATAAGAAAAGCCTTTCAGGCAATAGAAGCCTGAAAGACTTTTCTGGTTCAACCCAACCGCTACTTCTCTTTTTTATCTTCTTCCTTGGCAGCATCTTCTTTATTAACAGGGGTACCCTTAGGGTTAGGCTTGGTGGTAAAAACTGGATTAGGATTAGGCCCCATTTCGAAATAATTTTTAGGGACCCTGTAACCTGACATTTCTAAGTATTTTCTCAAATCAACAGAAATTACACCATTTTCTTTCGCTGATAGGCGCATTTCGTTGATTGATTTGGTGAGCTGTGTCATTTTTTCATTAATAATGCCACGAGGGGCTTTTACGGAATCGATGCCATCACCGATTATGAGAAGATCAGTCTTTGGCGAGATACCTGGAGTGTTTCGAACTTCCAAAGTGGCAGGATCAAGAAAAGCATCAACCAAAACGCCTTGTCGTTCAAGTTGGGTTATCAATTCGTAGATCTGATCTTTGCCATCACCTGTTAGGTCAACGATACCCATAATTGCAATTCGTTTTCTGGCATTTGGGTTCCAAGTTGGGTTGTAGAGAACATCGCCCTTAAGTATCGGGTTTTTATTTGTATCTTTGACGGTCAAAATTTTACATTGGGAGAGATGTTCGCCAACCACATTGATTACTTCTAGTGTTCCTTTGATTTCAGGAATCGGGCGTCCATCCGTCCCTATTCCATGAATGCTAAAAGTATCTTGGGGATTGACTCGATCGCCATGGCCTACATTGATGTAGGGCAATGCCCCTGTGCGATCGATGCTAACGATTTTGTAATCTGGACGAATGTTTTTCCCGAGGTCGTTATTTTTGGTTTTGTTAAGAACAAGTTGGTCAGCCAAGGCGGTTACTTCTAAATCTTTGTCTTTTGATTTCTTTTCGAGTTTGGCAATTTTTTCAGTAAACTCTTCGTTTTCTCGATTGCGTTCGGTTTTCTCGGCTGTTAAAGCCTTGGTTAAATCGTCTTTTTGTTTTCTAAGTTGGTCTCTAAGACTAGCAAAATCAGCAAATTCTTTTTTTGCGGTGTCAGTAAGGCCTGCGTATTTTTTATTGATGTCTGCTTTAAAGGCAGCAAACTCATCTAAAGCCTTTTTCTCTGCTTCTTGAGCCTCTTTTTTTTCCATCTCCACTTTGTCAAATCGTTCTTTTAATGCGAGGTATCTTTTGGATTGAAGAGTAGTGATTTCTTCAAAAGTGTTGCTTGGTTTTTTAGTTGCCTTGTCGAATTTTAAAGTTAAATCTTTATCTGCAGCATCTTTAAAAGCCATCTTTTCAAGCATTTCCATTCTGGTTTTTACAAGTTTTAATTCTTCTTTATTAGGATCATATTTGGCATCTTTGGGGAGAATGGTCTCATCATCAGCTTTAGCTCTTAAGCCTTCATAAATATCCAAATCCTCGGGTTTAAAACCATTAACGGTGGAAATGTAGGTCCAGTAAAGCATTGACTGAAATCTGTAGAAATCGATTAGTTTCGCTTCGTTTTTTTGGGTTGCATCGGATTTGTCTTTATCAGCCCTAAGGGTTTCTTGTTCAGAAAACCCGAAGTAGGTGGAAACACCTAGGCCAATGGTTGCAAGAATAAAGAATACCAGTGTGACAACCAACCCTTGTTTTGATTCACCCTTAGGTGAAGAAGAACTTCGACTTATTGCTTTAGCAGCCATGATCCATCACCTTGATACGAAGTAAACGGTTTTAAGAAAAACCTACACATCTCCAATATGATTGTAAATCATAAGCTGAAGTAGTCAATTAATGCAAACAAGTGTTATTGGAATCATGGCTGTTTTTTTCTGCAAATAAGGATAAATCGTGCTATGGAGACCTGATAGCTACCTTATTATTATAACTGGGTAAGAGTTAGGAATAAGGTGAATCCTTTGTTTTTTTTCAGTTATTCCTATGAAAAGGTGCATGCCCGATATAAATTGCTGAATATGTCCATTTTCATTAAAGAAAGCTAAAGTTGCTCATGGGTAATAATCCCGAAACTATGTATCTGATTGATTCCATGTCTTTGATTTTTCAGGTTTTTCATGCCATTCCAAACATGACTAGTCCAACGGGGACTCCAACTAATGCGATTTATGGGTTTACCAGGGATTTAATGTTTTTGCGAGATAAAAAACCAGATTACATCGTTTGTGGTTGGGATAGGCCTGAACCCACTTTCCGAAATGTGGCTTTTCCAGAATATAAAGCCCATCGAGATGAAGCGCCCGCTGATTTGATCATGCAATTTCCCATGATCCAGCAAGTTTTGGATGCCTTGAATATTCCCTTGATAAGTATCGCTGGTTTTGAAGCGGATGATATTCTTGCAACGGTCGCAGAGCATGCAAAATCTAAAGGTATAAAAGTCTTTCTTGTTACCTCGGATAAAGATTGTAGGCAGTTGATTGATGAAAATGTCACCATGTACAATATCAGAAAGCATTTGGAATATGGGCGCGCTGAATTGCTTGCAGATTGGGGGATTACACCAGCACAAGTGGTGGATTTGCAGACATTAGTTGGGGATACCGCTGATAATGTTCCGGGTGCCGTTGGAATCGGGATTAAAACAGCTTCGAGCTTGTTGCAGGAATTTGGTACGATTGAAAATATTTACGCAAATATGGATAAGATCAGCGGGGTGAAGCGGAAAGAGAATCTTGCTGCATTTGCTGAACGAATTACTTTGGTTCGCAATCTTGTCACTTTGGATCGCAACTCTCCGGTTGAATTTGATTTGGAAGGTTGGCGTTTAAGAGAAATTGACGCTGGTAAATCGATATCCCTTTTTCAGACGTTAGGGTTTCGTGGGATATTGGCACAAATAGAGAAATCAGCTCCTCAAGAGCAGGGTTTATTTAAACAACAAAGCTCGACACCTTCTTTTATTCAGGAAACGGCTCATGTTCATCCTGAAATCCCTTCGTTCACCAACAGTCGCTCTAAACTTTCCATTGATTTACCAATCCAATTAAGTGGCCGGGGTGATTGGGAATATGATTACACACTTATTAATAACGAAAAAGATTTTGAAGTTTTGGTTAGCAAACTCATAGAGTGCAAAAGGTTTGCATTTGATACCGAAACGACGGGTTTAGACCCTTTTACTTCCAAAATCGTAGGTATTTCTTTTTCTCTGGAAAAAAGCAAGGCTTGCTATGTTGCAATTCGTACTCCCATGGGGGAACCCAGTTTAGATGAATCTTTTGTTCTTGATAAATTGAGGCCCATATTTGCAAATAAAGACATCCTCAAGGTAAACCAAAATATCAAATTTGATCTTTTAGTTCTTCTCGTCAATGGTATGACGACGGAGGGCGTCGCAGGCGATAGCATGATTGCTGATTATCTCTTGCATTCGGGAGAGCGAAGCCATGGGCTTGATGAGTTGGTAAAACGCTATTTGAATCATGAAATGATTTCGATTACCGATTTAATAGGAGTAAAAGGCAAAAACAAAGTTCAAAAGTTGATGAGCGAGGTAAATTCGGAGGTTGTTGCACTTTATGCATGTGAAGATTCAGATGCAGCTTTTCAATTAGCCAGTTTTCTTGAAGATGAAATTTCGAAAACCGTGGTGGATGGAAGCAAGGATCGACTACTGGAGCTTTACAAAAAGGTTGAAATGCCTTTAGTGAGCGTTTTGGCAAGGATGCAGTTTCGTGGGATAAGTATTGATGCGGAGTTCTTGAAAATTCTTGGCGTTGAGATGGCCTTGGAGTTGGAGCGGGTTGAAAAAGAGATTCATATTCTTGCGGGTAAACCTTTTCAAATCAGTTCACTGCCCCAATTACGAGCGGTGCTTTATGATGATTTGCAATTGCCTATGTTGAAGAAAACTGGTGTATCTAAAGAGGCAAGCACGGATCAGGAAACGTTGGAAAAGCTTGCAGTTCTTGATCATCCAGGCGCGGCGATACCTCGAAAGATTTTGGAATTTAGGCAACTAGCCAAGCTTAAAAGCACTTATGTAGATGCAATTCCTGAATTGATTCAACCTTCGACGGGTAGAATTCATGCAGCTTTTAACCAAACAGTGACTGCTACGGGAAGGCTTTCTTCCAGTACACCAAACTTGCAGAATATTCCAGTGCGCAGAGAAATGGGGCAGCAGATTCGAAAAGCTTTTTTACCCAAGGAAGGCTGGGCGCTTGTTTCTGCAGATTATTCCCAAATCGAATTAAGGCTTTTGGCTCACTTCTGTGACGATAAAAATATGATTAAAGCTTTCGAGGATGAAAAAGATATTCACTCCCAGGTGGCTTCCGAAATTTTTGCCATTCCGGAAACCATGGTTTCCCCCGACATGCGAAGAACTGCCAAGACAGTAAATTTTGGAATCATTTATGGTATTAGTGCCCATGGCCTGGCCCAAAGATTGGAAATCGATCGGTACGATGCTTCCAGATTTATTGATGCGTACTTTGCTCGTTATCCCAATGTGCTTAAGTATCAAGACGACTTACTTTCTAAGTGTAGAAATACGGGTTATGTTGGTACGATTCTTGGCAGAAGACGACGAATTGATGGTATTCGAGATCGATCCACTTTTCAGCAGCGTAATCAGCCAGAGCGCGAAGCTATCAACATGGAAATTCAGGGATCTGCTGCAGATCTTATCAAGCTTGCTATGATCGGGGTTGATCAGGCTTTGAGTGAAAATAATCTGGACGCAAAGCTTTTATTGCAGATCCATGACGAACTTGTGATCGAATGCCCTAAAGCTGAAATCGACGCGGTTAAGAAACTTTTGATTGCGGAGATGTCTTTTAAGCCTAGAAAAATGTTAAACCTGAAGGTTCCGATAACGATAGAGGTTTCTGCGGGGCCAAACTGGTTGGCGCAGGAAGAAATCAAATGAATGCAAAACCCGTAAACAAACCCGTTATTGGAATTGTAGGCGGCATAGGCAGTGGCAAAAGTGAAGTTGCTAAAATGTTTGCCCGTTCAGGTGGAATGTTATTTGATGCAGATTCCGAAGTTCGGAACCTATTTACGGATGAAATCGTTAAAAAAAAGATTCGGGATTATTTTGGGGCAACGGTTTTTGATTTAGATGGAAATGTTTCTAGGCCGGTTTTGGCGAAAGCGATTTTTGATAATACTGAACGTAGGTTGTTTTTGGAGTCAATCCTGCACCCGTTGGTGTTAGAAAAAATTGAGCATAAGATCAAAGAACTTTCAGAATTCTCGGAATCTTCATTTATCGTGCTCGATGTGCCCCTATTATTAGAGAAGAACTGGCGAAAGCTTTGCAGTTTAATTGTGTTTATTGACTGTAATGACGCTGAAAGGTTAAGGCGTTGTTTGGCTAGAGGTTGGACCGAGGCCGAATGGAAAAACCGAGAAAATGCCCAAATGTCCTTGACTAAGAAGGCCTCAATCTGTGATCATATAATCGATAATTCTGTAAGCTATGATCATACGGTTAAGCAAGTCAATGATTTGTTGAAACTTTGGAACCTGCCTTGATAGTACTCTTCCAGTACAGAATGTTGAAAGTTTGATGTGTTTGTCGTAATTAGATAAAAGTCCTCTATGCCGGAATATGGATTTTCTGGTAATGAAATAGGTGGTTGCCCGCTCCATTTGCAGATCTGATTAATTAGCGGGATATTTTCTGGCCCTGATGTTTACTGGTTTTTACACATCTCAACCAGAGAATTATTGGGCCAGATAGGAGATTAGTAATGGCGGAAGCCAAGGGTAAGAAAGATAGTTCAGTAAGCAAACCAAAAGCACGAGCCAAAGCTCCTAGTAAAACTGCTAAAACTTCAGATGAAGTTAAGTTGAATGCTCCTGAGCAATCAGATGACATTTTGTTTACTAATCCTTCCGATAATTCGCATGCAAAGGTTTCGAAGGATGATTCACCGGTGCAAACAATTGATGCTTCGGATGATGATTTGGTGTTCACACCTAAGAAAAAAACACCAGTTAAAGTGAAAAGTGTTGAGAAGGTCGAGGATAAAACTCCCGCCAAGGATTCTTATATTTCAAAAGTTGATGCGGTTGCCCCAACTGAAGTCGCCGTCGTTGAGGCCCCAAAAGTCAAGGATGTGCCAAAATATACAGCTAGTCCTGAGGATATGGCTGAAAAGGTCAAACCAGAAAGCAATGTAAAATCTTCTGCGGATTCTTTTTCTGCTGAGAGTGAAGAAGCTAAATCGAAGGGCTACGATGATGAAGTAAACAGCCGTTATGAAGAGATTAAAAGGGGTAGCAATCATCTAACGGATTTGCAGCAAAAGTCTTTGCCTGAGTTGATCGCGATTGCAAAAGAAGTTGGGATCACTGAAGTTGAAGGCTTGGCCAAGCAGAATTTGGTCTTTTTGATTATCAAGGAACGGGTGAAGCAAAACGGCTTGATGCTGGGTGAAGGAACACTTGAAATCTTGCCCGATGGTTTTGGGTTTCTTCGTAGTCCTGATTACAATTATCTTCCATGCGTTGACGATATTTATATCTCCCCATCGCAGATTCGAAGGTTTGGCCTTCGTACCGGTACGATTGTTTCTGGGCAAATTCGGCCTCCCAAAGAAAACGAAAAGTATTTCGCCCTGCTAAGGGTCGAAGCCATTAATTATGCGGACCCCGCGCTTTTAAATCAAAAGGTGATGTTTGAGGATTTAACCCCTTTGCACCCTACTGAAAGATTAAAGCTTGAATATGATCCGTCTGAAGTGTGTGGCAGAGTTATTGATCTTGTTGCCCCAATCGGTAAAGGGCAGCGCGGACTTATTGTTGCACCTCCCCGCACTGGTAAAACGATTCTGCTGCAAAAGATTGCCAATGGTATTCTGAAAAATCATCCCGAATGCTATGTCATTATTTTGCTGATTGATGAGCGCCCTGAAGAAGTTACTGAAATGGAGCGCATGGTTAAAGGCCCCAACACGGAAGTGATTAGTTCGACCTTTGATGAGCCCGCAACCCGCCATGTGCAGGTTTGCGAAATGGTTATTGAAAAAGCGAAACGCATGGTGGAATACGGCACAGATGTTGTCATCCTGCTTGATTCCATTACTCGGCTGGCGCGTGCTTATAACTCTGAAATGCCAAGTTCAGGCAAAATTTTGTCTGGTGGTATTGATGCCAATGCCATGCAAAAGCCTAAGAGATTTTTTGGTGCTGCCCGCAATATCGAAGAGGGGGGTAGCCTGACTATTATCGCTACGGCTCTTGTTGATACTGGTTCAAGGATGGATGAGGTTATTTTTGAAGAATTTAAAGGCACTGGAAACATGGAAGTTCATCTTGAACGAAAATTGGTTGATCGCAGAGTTTGGCCTGCCATTGATATCAACAGTTCTGGCACCCGCAAGGAAGATATGCTTCTTGGTGAAGAAGAACTGAGGAAAGTTTATGTGCTTCGAAGGGTTCTTAGCGACATGAATCCCGTTGAAGCCATGGAATTGCTGCTGAACCGAATGGCAAAAACCAAGACTAATCATGAATTTCTCAATAGCATGAACTTGTAGTGATGAAGTCAAACCTCGAAGAATAAGGGATAAGTTATGAGTTTGAATGTTCTCGAAGGGCATTTTAATTCTGGAAGTAATACTTTTGCAATCGTTGCAGCCAAGTTTAATCAGGCTGTAGTAGATCGACTTGTTGATGGGGCGTTAGATGGTCTTCGCAGGCACGGGGTTGCTGATAAAAACATCACTTTGGTTCGTGTTCCAGGTTCCTATGAAATTCCATTAGTAGCCAATAAGCTTGCGCTTTCTGGTAAGTTTTCTTCGATAATTTGCCTAGGGGCTGTTATTAAAGGGGAAACCGACCATTACGATCATGTTGCTGGTGCAAGCACCAATGGCATTGCAGGTATTTCACTGCAAACGGGAATACCTGTGATTTTTGGTGTTCTTACTTGTGATACTTTGGAACAGGCTATTAATCGCGCAGGCGCTAAGGCTGGAAATAAGGGGTTTGAAGCTGCCCTTGCCGCAATCGAAATGGCGGATCTGATTTTAAAGCTCCCCAAATAACGAAAAATTGAGAACTATGATATATCGAAGATCTAAAGCACGCGAAGTGGCGTTGCAACTTCTTTACAGGGTCGATTTAAACCCCTCTCTTACTAAAAAGCAAGTTGCAGAGTTTATAACCGATCGCATTAGTGATCAAATCAGCAGAGATTTTGCTCTTCTTCTTTACCAACAAACCATGCAGAATCTTTCTCAAATTGATGCATTGCTCGTTAAATTTGCAGAAAACTGGCGTTTGCCTCGAATGGCTGCAGTTGATCGAAACCTTCTTAGACTAGGTGCTTTTGAACTTAGCCATCAAAAAGACACTCCTTCTGAGGTTGTTTTAAACGAATCCATCGAACTTGCTAAAAGATTTGGAACTGCTGATTCGTCTTCTTTTATTAATGGTATCTTGGATAAGATTTGTTCCACCGAGCGCCCCCAGCCTGAAAATGCCTAAAGGTCAACCTTTTACTTCTTTGTGTCAGTCTCTTTATAAAAACGCCTCTACCAGGCGAGTTGATCTTCATACACATTCTACTTTTAGCGATGGTATTTGTTCCCCAGAATCGGTTTATTCTTCCGCTTGTCAACTTGGCCTTGAGGCCATTTCTATTACCGATCATGATACTACTGCTGCCCACCATTCGCCTTTTCCCCATGGCCGTGCAGAGATGATTGTTGGAGTAGAGATAACTTGCATTTTTAATGCTAAAGTTTATCATTTGCTTGGGTATATGATGGATCCCATGAATCTGGAACTGCAAGCAGGGCTTTCAAGAAATAAGGCCATTCGCAAAACCCGATTTTTGAAAATGATTGATTTTATGAAGGGCAGGGTGAATGAACCAGGCTCCGTCATGGACGAACTTAAGCCTCAGTGGAACAACCCGGATTATGCCGTGGGTAGTCGTCATTTGGCCCAAATTCTCGTAAATCAAAAAAAGGCACATTCGATTCAAAATGCCTATTGGAAGCATTTGAGGTTTTTTCAGGACGACAATCATGCGTGGCTTACGATTCAGGAAGCTTGTGATTTGGTTCGTAATGCAGGCGGTATTTCCTTGCTCGCTCACCCTCCTGAAAATATAACCCTCAGTGATCTCGTTTTGCTTAAAGGTTTTGGTTTGGATGGGATTGAGGTCGAATACCCGGGATTCAAAATGAATCGTAGAAAATTGTTGAAAGAGTGGGCGCTCAAACTTGAGTTTTGTATTGGCGGTGGCAGTGATTGTCATGGGGTTCCTCCCCGAACCATTGGCTCTTCCTCTATCACCATTCTTGAACTTGAAAAAATCAAACTCAGATCAGAAGGCAACCGGCTATGTTCCGTGCTCTCTTAGATAAGCTGAAGCTTGGTCTCACTAAAACGAGAAATCTCTTTGCAGGGGTGGCAGGGCTTTTTCGCCTCAAAGGGAGAGTTGACCACGATTTCCTTAAAGAACTTGAAAAAAAACTCTACCTAGCTGATGTTGGCTCTGCCGCAACTGCGGGCCTTGTTGATCGCATGAAACAGGCTTTTCTTGATAAGGAAATTGATAAAGAAACCGAGTTGTTTGTTCGTGAGTACCTTGCTGGTCTTTTGCAGATCGAAGGTGGGCGTGATATCAAAATTAATCCCGATGGACCAACAGTTATTATGATCGCTGGGGTTAACGGGTCTGGTAAAACAACATCGATTGCCAAGCTTGCAGGTTTTTTGAGTCGGGATGGAAAAAAAGTACTGGTCGCAGCTTGCGATACATTCAGAGCAGCAGCCATCGATCAATTGGTGATTTGGTGCGAAAGGCTTGGGGTCGAAATAGTTAAGGGGCTTCCAGGTAGTGATCCTGCAAGCATTGCTCATGATGCCTGCGATAAAGCTAGGGCCAAGGGATTTGATTTTGTCATTGTTGATACTGCAGGCAGGCTCCATACCCAAACCCATTTAATGCGAGAACTCGAGAAAATTCACCGTGTTACCAGCAAAGTTATTCCTGGTTCCCCGCATGAAGTTCTTTTAGTCTTGGATGCAACTACTGGCCAAAATGCCGTCCTTCAAGCTGAGAATTTCCAGAAGGTGGTTCATTGTACTGGCATAATTCTTACCAAGCTTGATGGTACCGCAAAAGGCGGGTCTATTTTCAGCATCAAACAGCGCCTTAATATTCCTGTCAAATTTATAGGTGTTGGCGAAAAAATTGAAGACCTTGAATCCTTTGATCCTGCTTCCTTTGTTGAGGCATTGTTTTCCTCATGAGTGCAATTGATCTTGTTACAGGTGGGGCGGGGTTTGTTGGATCACACTTGGTCGAGGCGCTTGTTGCCTTGGGCAGAAAAGTTCGTGTCATTGATGATCTCAGTACAGGCCGCATTGATAACCTATCCACAGTAAAATCGGATGTTGATTTCATTGAAGGTTCGATTTTAAGCGAAGATGATCTTATGAAGGCTTCTTCGGGGGTTGATAATGTTTATCATCTTGCTGCTGTTGCCAGCGTGCAAAAAAGCATGGAGCAACCTCTGCTTAGCCACGAGATTTGTGCCACTGGCACTTTAAAGGTTCTTCAAGCAGCCAAATTGAATCATTGCAAGCGATTTGTTTTTGCTGCTAGTAGTAGTGCCTATGGCAATACTGGGAATGTTCCTCTTGATGAAAACACTTTACTAGATCCACTTTCGCCCTATGCATCTTCCAAATTGGCTGGTGAGTTTCATGCGGTAGCATTTGCCAGAGCAATGGGATTGGAAACTGTTAGGCTTAGATTCTTCAATATTTTTGGTCCTAAACAGCGTGGAGATAGTCCTTACTCCGGGGTTATAGCTATATTTACTGAGGCGTTTAAAAAAGGGCTTAACCCAACTATTTTTGGCGATGGCCTGCAATCCCGCGATTTTGTTTTTGTTAAAGATGCGGTTCAAGCTTTGATTCTTGCTGGAACTAAACCCAATATTTCAGGCGATGTTTTTAATATTGGCGCAGGTAAATCTACATCGTTGCTTGACTTGGCTATACATTTGCAAACACTTACAGGCAAGAATTTGGTCCCCCGACACCTTCCCGCTAGATTAGGCGATGTTCGCTATTCTCTTGCCGATATTGCCAAGGCCCAGCGAATGCTAGGCTTTGCACCTAAATTTGATGTTCCCGCTGGTCTTAAGTTTATCCTTTAGGCCCTGGGTTGCCTATCCTGCCACATCAGTGTTGTAAGTTTCCTGCACTTGACATTTCTACTAATCATTGGCATTAAGAACTGTCTTTTGTTTAAACTTTAAATTGAAGTAGCAGGCTGATCATGAGCCGATGGAAATATCTGAATCTTGTAAAATTTTTAGTGCCAACTTCACTAGTGATTGGTGGGTTTGGCTTTACCGGGTGTGCAACCGGACCTCTTTTTGAAAATCCAGCAGTGGTTCGACCCGAACTTGAAACAACTAGCGAAAACCCAGTTTATGTTCCTCTTGGGCCAGCTTCGTATGGCGTCGTTTTTGAAAAATGCATGGATGTTGTTGACGACTTTTTTGAGGTCTCTTATTCGAATCGTTACGATGGCAGAATTGAAACCTTCCCCTGTATAGCCCCAGGTATCGGTCAACCGTGGAAGCCTGGTAGCCCAGATTTCAGGCAGCGCCTTCTTGCTTTTTGCCAGTCAATCAGGCATCGTGCTGTGGTTACAATTCAACCTGCCGATGATGGTGGCTTTTTTGTTGATATCAAAGTGTTCAAAGAATTGGAAGATTTGGAAAGGCCTGTTAGGCAGACTGCTGGGTCAGCTACATTCCGCAGCGATAACACTGTTGAGCGACAGTTTGAAGTTATTGACGATGCAGTTTTTGCATCTAACTGGATTCCAATTGGCAGAGATAATCATATCGAGCAAATCATGCTTCAAAGAATCGCCAAGTTCAAGACTGCAGCTCCACTTAACAAAAAGTTTTAATTCTATCGGGTTGAGTTTATTCTTTTTATTTACGCAGCAATTTGATCGGGGTTTAGTGGAAGCTTGATGATAAAGGTTGTGCCTTTTCCCAGTGAGCTTTCAACTCGTAGCCTGCCGCAATGGTCATCAATGATTTGTCTGCAGACGCTTAAACCTAGTCCTGTTCCACCTTGGCCAGCTTGATCTGGGGTTTTTGTCGTGAAAAAAGGATCGAAGATTTTACGCAGGTTTTGTGGTGCAATCCCATTTCCCGAATCTGTTACTGCAATTTCAGCAAGTCCCATTTCTTGATTTATTTTTAGACCGATTTTTAGTTCCCCACCCTTTTCCATTGCTTGCCTAGAATTAATGATTAGGTTCAAAAGAACTTGTTCAATTTGTGATGCAATTACTGGAACTTTTGGTTTGTCGATATAATTCTTGGTTAATTTTATCTGGTGCTTGTGCAAGTCTTTTTCGGTAAGTACAAGTACTTCATCAACCAATGCTGCAAGATCCGTATTTTCTTTTTTAAGGCTTCCCTTTCTAGCGTATCCAAGCATTGAACTGACGATTACCGCAGCCCTTTGTCCACCCTTTAAAATCTTTTCTAACGCCTGCTTTCGGTTTTCTTCGTTATCAGTCCGCTGAGCCATTTTTGTGTAGTTGATTATGGTGGTTAGCACATTGTTAAACTCGTGCGCAACGCTGCTAGCTATTGCACCAACACTACTTAGTTTTTGTGCTTCAAAAAGTTGATGCTTAAGCGCATTTGTTTCTGAAACAATATCGATAATTTCTTCACCAAGCATCCTTGCGATCTCCTTCAATTGGTCAACGGGTAAATTAATTGTTTACCAGTCAACAAAGAAATTATCGGACTGTTGTACTATCTTCTTGAACGGAAGTTACTTGCATGAAACGGTTTACGGCGACCCTAAAGCAAAGCTGGCGTAATTAGAGGGGGTTGGTTGGCGTGGTAAAAGCAGCCTTCTTCGCAGGTTGGCGGGTTTTAGAAAAATAGGGGGCTGCCTTTTGGCGTATGATTCCTTTTTTTGCCCTCAAAGTTTACATAGTTTCTCTGTTGTGTTTTCTTGCTTAATTACCCAAGCGTTTGATTGGTGTTTATGCATTTGTTGGATTTATATTTGAAATGCTTATAATCTCTTTGTTGCGTCCTCGTAGCTCAATTGGATAGAGCGTTGGCCTCCGAAGCCGAAGGTTACAAGTTCGACTCTTGTCGAGGACACTTGGGAATTTTGCAATTCCTCGGTAATTGTAGATAAAACGCTAGAATTCCCGATGTTTTCGATCAAATTTTGAACATTATCAAAGGTTTGCGAACCGCCCTGATCCATCGGAAAATGCAGCGTTTTTGCAACACTTACATCGTTTTTTACATCGTTTTTTACATCGTTTTTTATACCGGTGGTTGTAGTTGCTTTTTCCCAATCAGAATCGATTGTCTGCAGGTAATGACCAATGGCAACTTTGGGTGTATTCCCAATCCATCCTGCAGCTACATGAAGCGGGTATTCTTGGCAGAGATCCGTTTCACGGCTTGCCCGCAAGTTCTGAAACAACTTAGGCCAGGGAGATAATCCAGCTTTCTTGATGATGCCGGTTAATCCCTGCCTCAAATTACTCGAACCCGTGATTTCTCTTGAGAAGATGAACTTCTCGCCTTTCTTGGCAATTTTAAAGGCTTCCAGTAATGGTTCCAATATCTGAGGAAACAA
>CAMDHK010000022.1 GCA_945897965.1 Candidatus Kuenenia stuttgartensis
TCTTCGAACTTTGTACTTGGTAATATCACCTCAGTGGGTGGAACACTGGGCACCTTATCTAATTCTGGTTTAACTTACACCGCTACCTTCACCCCTACTAATAACAGTACAACTCCAGCTACTTTCAATGTCTTGGCTAACACTTTTACTGATGGCGCAGGTAACCCCAACACCGCTGCAACTCAGCTTTCCATGAGTGTCGATACCACTGCACCCACCATTACCATTAGCTCTAATAAAACTACTTTGAAGATTGGCGAGACCGCTACCTTAACCTTCACTCTCAGTGAATCTTCTTCCAGCTTTACCGCAAGCGATATCACCACATTAGGTGGCACACTCTCCACCTTGACCCCAGGTTCTGGTAACACTTACACCGCTACCTTCACTCCTACTAATAACAGTACCACCACTGCTACCATCAATGTCTTGGCTACCACTTTCACTGATGGCGCAGGTAATCCCAGCATCGCTTCCAACACAATTTCAATGACCGTAGATACCACTACACCCACACCTAGCCCTGCACCTAGCCCCACACCTAGCCCTGCACCTAGCCCTGCACCTAGCCCTGCACCTAGCCCCGCACTTGACCCAACGCCTTCACCGACACCTACGCCACCACGAATGATGACTGCATCAAGTTCTTCATTTATAACTAGCGAAAGTAGCACGGTAAATTTAATCGACCAAGACACTGGAAAACAAATAAATTCAGTTACGCCATTTCCCGGGTTTTCAGGTGAACTTCGAATCGCAATGGGAGACATGAACCATGATGGAAAAATGGAAACGATCGTGGCTGCGGGGCCTGGGGGCGGGCCAGCAATCATAGTTATGGATTCCGAAACAGGAAAAGTATTACAAACATTCTTTGCATTTGACCCAGCGTTTAAAGGGGGCATTTTTGTAGCAATAGCTGATTTTAACTCAGATGGAATCATGGACATTGTAGTCGGGGCAGGAAGCGGAGGTGGCCCCCACGTTAACATTTTTGATGGGTTAACCCTAAATGTATTGCGATCCTTTTTTGCTTATCAAGAAAACTTTAGTGGGGGAGTAAGTGTCGCAGCAATTGATATCAATGGGGATGGTTTTGCAGAATTAGTAACAGGAGCTGGTATTGGGGGGAATTCGCATGTAAAGGTATTCGATGGAAAAACATTTGAAATAATCAGTCAATGGTACGCTTATCCTTCAGATTTCAAAGGTGGGATTTTTGTTGCAGTTGGCGATATTGGAAATGATGGAACATTTGAAGTAGCCACAGGCGCGGGAGAAGGCGGTGGGCCGGTGGTAGCAATTTGGGACCCCTACACAGGAGCCTTGCTAAATCAATTTTTAGCTTATGATGAAAACTTCAGAGGAGGGGCGAGAGTAGGAATTAGCGATGGGAATGGGGATGGTATTGCAGACTTACTCACCGGGGCAGGCCCAGGCGGCGGCCCCCAAGTAAACGGCTACAACTTCCCAGCTTTGGATCTGCTTTTTTCATTCTATAGCGGTAATCCCAACAACGCCGGCGGCGTATTTGTTAGTTAATGAAGATTTCAAACAAGAATAATTGAACACTCTTGATGCAGTACGCCTATTTCTTAAGCAAAACTTTTAACACCGCTTTCAAACTTAAATAAAAAAACGAACAATTTCAGCTCAATTCCTGCACAAAATAGCATTTCCACAAAAATCCCCAGAAGATTGGCACGCGATATGCATAACAGTTATTTTCAAGGATTAAAGTTTAAAAAAAAAGGGGGAACAATCAAAGAACTATGGTTGGGAACTTTTATTATGCCAAGAATGCAAACAAAACCAATTGCTTGTTTGGCTTTGATAATTCAAAATTTTAAAAGAGAAGATGTTTTAGGAGGACACATTATAAATAAAAAATCAAATACTTGCTTATTGAAGAAAGAGTTTGATGTTATTAATGTTCAACAAAACCAACAACAGTAACAATAATATTTATGAAATATAGGCATTCGCACTGGGTTTGATTTATACTTAAAAAACCGTTAAGACTGATTTAGCCTGATCTTTAGCACGACTTTTATACAACCAGTGTGAATGGCCTATTTTAAAATCACCTTAAATTAGAAATAAGTCTTTCGCCAAACAAATTACTTTATGGTATGATTCCAGTAGAAAATTTCTTATGAATCAAACCTATGAATTATATTTCAACCCAACTATTGTTACTTACATTAGGATTTTCTAATCCTGAGGTACCTTTATTTGAACAGGAAGTAAGATCCTTATTTAAAACTCATTGTTTTGAATGTCATGGGGAGGGTGAAAAACTTAAAGGTGGATTAGATTTAAGGCTTAAGAAACTTATTGAAAAAGGCGGGGATACTGGTCCTAGCATAGAAGCAGGTTCTCCCGAAAAAAGCTTGTTGATAGAAAAAGTAAATTCTCAAGAGATGCCTCCAGGTAAGAAGAAATTACAAAAGCATGAAATAGAGTTATTAAAGTTATGGATTAGAACAGGCGCCAAGACTGCAAGCATCGAACCCAATGAGATTTCATCCGGCTTTATCATAACGGAAAACGAAAAAAACCATTGGGCTTTTAGAAAAATCAAAGACCCGATAATTCCCCAAATTAAAAACACCTCTTTAGTAAATAATCCAATTGATGCATTTGTATTACACAAGTTAGAATCAAAAGGTTTAACACTTAGTAAAAACATTGAAAAGCACCTTTTATTGCGCAGGGCGTTTATTGATTTAATTGGTATGCCGCCAACACCTCTTGAACTCGAGTTTTTCGTAAACGATAACTCCACTGACGCTTACGAAAAGCAGATCGACAAGTTGCTTAAATCGACGCATTATGGCGAACGCTGGGGGCGGCATTGGTTGGATGTGGCAGGATATGCAGATTCAGAAGGTTTTGATGGATCTGACATAATAAGAACGAGCGCCTACCATTATCGGGATTATGTGATCAGATCTCTAAATGAAGGCAAACCGCTGAATCAATTCATCATAGAGCAACTTGCAGGGGATGAGTTATTAAAGGCACCATACCAATCCACCTCATCTACAGATTTAGAAAAATTAATTGCAACCGGTTTTTTAAGAATGGCCCCGGATGGTAGTTCAGCAAAGGATGTAAACATAAATTTATCTAGTAATCAAACGATTGCAGATACGATTCAAATCGTTTCAACATCATTGTTAGGATTAACCACCCATTGTGCGCAGTGCCATAACCATCGGTATGACCCGATATCCCAAGCGGATTACTTTAAACTAAGGGCGATTTTCGAACCCGCATTGAACTGGAAGTCTTGGAAAACAATTGCAGGCAGAGAGATAAAAATCCAATACCCGCAGGATAAAATAAAAAGTGCAGAATTAGAGGCAAAAGCTTTGGAAATCGACAAAAAAAGGATTGAAAGGCAAAGTACGATTCAAAAAGTGGAGTTTGAAAAATCACTTGAAAAAGTTCCTGCCAACCTTCATTCAGAAATCAAAAAAGCCTTCGAAACTCCGATAACAAAAAGGAATGTAACACAGAAAAAGATTCTATCGGATTACCCAAACTCTAATGTTAATGTGGCCCTGATTATCCAAAGAGATGCAAAACTTAGCGCTGAATTTAAAGCCTACACTGATGAAGCAGAAAAAATCAGGGCATTAAAACCAGCGGTTGCATCTTATCGAGTATTGACTGAAGAACCCGGTATACCCCCTACAACAAATCGGTTTGAACGCGGAGATTACGAGCAACCAAAAGAAGTTATAAAACCGGGCCATTTCGACTTATTTGCAAGCCACAACCTTGGAGCGATACCAGAAGACGACTCTTCAATTCCGACGACTGGACGAAGACTGGCATTTGCCAAGTCACTGGTTTCGGAAAATCACCCCCTGACATCTCGAGTTTTAGTGAACCGATTTTGGATGCATCATTTCGGCCAAGGAATTTCAGGTAATCCGGCAGACTTTGGAAAACTAGGCGAAGCTCCGAGTCACCCCGAACTCCTCGACTGGCTCGCTTTAAACTTTATGAAGTCAGGTTGGAACCTTAAGGAGTTTCACAAACTTGTAATGACCAGCAATACTTATAAACAAACAAGTTTGCGAACTGAAATGCTACAAAATATTGACCCTGCAAACAAATTATTAGGAAGAATGAATGTACGAAGGATGGAAGCAGAATCGATCCGCGATTCCATTTTAAGAATTAGTTCAAAAATTAATGATAAGCTTTATGGCCCGCCAGTCCCTGTTACTCCAGACGATTATGGGCAAATTATAATAGGCACAGATACTAGAGATGGGGCTGGAAGGTTCACCGGAAAAAAAGTTGATCTCAAAGGCGAGGAATTCCGCAGGAGCATTTACATACAGGTACGAAGAAGCACACCACTTGCGGTATTTGAATCTTTCGATGCACCAATTGTAACCCCCAATTGCGAGCACCGTAATTTTTCAACTTCCTCCACGCAATCTCTATTGATGCTCAACAGTCAATTCATCCAAGAACATGCAGAGCATTTAGCATTAAAGCTGCAAAAAGAAGCGCCTGCTAGTATAGAGGAACAAATCAAATTAGCATGGGCACTCATTTATTCATCAAGCCCAACCAAGGACGAATGTGATTCATCACTGGCATTTATTAAGGAGCAAACCAGTTCTTTCTCAAAGTCTGTGGCAAAAAAAGAAAGCAATCCGGAATTACAATCGTTGACTGCCTTTTGTCAGGGCTTATTAATTTCGAACAGGTTTCTCTATGTTGATTAATAAACGGAAGGCTTCTCAGGATGCATAATATTCAATCACGAAGAAAATTCTTGGCAGAATCATCATTGGGTTTAGGAAGCGTTGCAGCAATGTGGATGATGCACAATGATGGGTTACTGGGAGCCCCCATCAGGCCCGAGTTGGAACAGAGGAAATTTGATCTTTCGGCAAAGCAGCCCCACCATGCCCCCAAAGCAAATGCGATGATTTCACTTTTTATGCAAGGTGGGCCCAGCCATCATGACCTATTCGATCCCAAACCAGAAATGGATCGCTTTAATGGCAAAGCATTTCCTGGAACGATCAAATACGATTCTACTGACCAAGCCAGCAACAAGGTCTGGGCCTCACCATGGAAATTCAAGAAACATGGAAAATCAGGAATAGAACTATCAGAATTGCTGCCGTTCACAGCTCAGATCGTCGACGAAATTACCGTGGTTCGATCTATGCATACAGGTGTAAACAATCATGGCCAGTCAATCGAAGCATTAAACACTGGGAAAGTGAGTGCTGGTCGGCCGGTATTGGGAAGCTGGCTTGGATATGGATTGGGTACAGAAAACCAGAATCTGCCAGCTTATGTAGTTTTAACAGATCCTGTCAGTTTGCCCGTACTGGGTGTTTCCAATTTTTCAAATGGCTGGTTACCATCAATGTTTCAAGGAACGGTGGTAAGATCAAAAGAGCCAAGAATATTGAATCTCGATCCGCCTACACATTTAAAGGGAAAACCTCAAGAACGGTTGCTATCATTTTTGGATGCACTTAACAAGGAACACAAGCAGAGGCATCCATGGGAACTTGAGTTGGAAGCGCGAATTGCGACATATGAACTAGCAGCAAGAATGCAATCAGCGGGTAAAGAGGCGATGGATCTTTCTCAGGAAAGCGCATCAACTAAAAAACTTTATGGCATGGACAACCCAGCATGCGCTGAATATGCCGCCCGATGCCTGATCGCAAGAAGGCTGATTGAACGCGGGGTACGGTTCGTTCAAATTCTTTCGCGAAACCAAATGTGGGACAATCACGGAGGATTAGTATCAGCATTGCCCATAAACTGCAGGCAAGTCGATCAACCATCTATGGCACTGGTAATGGATCTAAAACAAAGAGGCCTACTTGATTCAACTTTGGTAACTTGGGGAGGCGAGATGGGCAGGTTACCTGTGATTCAAAACGATACAGGGCCAACAAAAATCGGCAGAGACCATAACACCTATGGTTTCACTTGGTGGTTGGCTGGTGGCGGGGTTAAAGCGGGGCATGTACATGGTGCTACTGATGATTTCGGCCATCATGCAGTAAAAGATGTGGTGAATCATTACGATTTACTAGCAACCATACTTCATCTATTCGGTTTGGATCACAAAAAGCTTACCTATCAAAGAAATGGTCAGGAAATGGCTTTGACCGATAATCAACCGGGGCAGGTCGTCAAAAACATTATCGCTTAAACGATTTTATCTTACAGATATAGCCTTGGGTACTAATTCAAGTTTTAACTTTGCTTCATGGGATGAGTTAGTTTGCTTCAAGTTAGAATTTATGTAAACCGGAAATGCTGCGTCTAAAACTGAAGGAATGGGAACTTCAATTGACACCTTGCTAGTTTCTGCTTTTACGATTGCTGTAACATTTTTTATTCCTGTCCAATCGGGAAAGACAGTTTCAATTGAAACATCTCCAATTAATCCGGGTGCACGAAATATTTCGAGATGAATCAGAGTGATTTTTCCAGCCTCATATCCAATATTGGGCGATGCAGATGAAACATCAAGTTTACCTGATTCCAGCACTGCAATCATTTGTTCGTTAGGGTTAACAGAGCAGTAACTAACTATGTGATCAACACCTTGATCTTTAATCGTAGCAACTCCTGCAACGCATATTCTACTTGTTCGACCTATTTCCATCCATGGGCCAAGTTGAACTGCATATTCAAATTCAACAGCGCCTGCAGGAATAACTTTGGGTACGCCATGAACTCCCTGAAGATGTCTAGCTTGCTTATCAGCAACATCAACTACAATAGGGCCATCATAACCAGAACGCTCAAGCTTGTAATTACGGGAAAGGGTACCGCCACGACTCCCCCACTTCATGTTGTATTCGCCAACGATTTTAAATGGGCAAGGCAAAGCTACAGCAACCCGAACTTTATCGACAGAAAAATCACTGGGCTTTGATTGTACATGGGCAACAACGGGTGATTGATCTGGAATGGTTGCTGAAACACCAAGGAGAAAAGAATCAATTTTAGTTTCAGGGTTAGCTTTAATTTTAACTGCAACCTGACTTGTGCCTTTAGTAAAAGATGGAATTGGGGGAATTATCGATATCCCAGTTGGTAAAGGACTAAACGCAAGATCAATTTTTGAATCAAAACCTGGAGGGCGTTCAATTTTCAAATTTAGTGTGGCCTCCCCTGCTCTTAGAACGGTAAGTGAATTTTCAACGAAGTTAATAATGGGGAGTTTGCTTGTTTCGGTATGCAACAGAATACGATAAGTGAAAGATACCCCTGCACGAGCAGGGATTTCCTCGGCTATTTTTAAAGTGTATTTCCCCTTGGCAGTGGGAGTAAACAATAAAACAGGATCAAGTTCTGCAATTGAAACAGCAGAAGCCAACTCTTTTCCCGTGGCATCAGCAATTGAAATTTTAGGCCTACATGGGGAACCAAGAGAGAGCCCTCGTGATTCAAATTGAAGTTTTTGACCTGCTTCTAAATTCAACTCCCAAGAATCAACTTCATCAAGTTTAAGAATTCTACCATTGATAGCACAGGGAAAAGCAGTGATGGCAGAAGAATTAACACCGGTAGGATTTTCAAGATACTCTGTGGCATTACCAACATCAAACAAAAGATTAGAATTTGGAAAAGCACTATAACCTATGCGATCTGGGGCTTTAAGTTCTACAGTAGGAAGGGTAAGGTTGGAGCCAATGACTTCAAATTTGGTGCTGGTACCAATTTTAGCACCCATAGGATAGACAGATCTAACACTTGGATTTTTAGAAACAGAAAGCCTGTAAACATGAGCGGGGCTACCCTTGCCCGAAGATTCCCTGATACGAACAAGGTAAAGATCACTTACCGGAGCGGTGAAAACAATGGCGGGATCTACTCCAGAAGCATCATCATTATCAGCAATAATTTCACCCTTTGAATTAACAATCTCCAATCTTGCATCAAGAGGCGAACCAAATTTTTCAGCAGAAACAAAGGCATCGATGGTCTCGCCTTTATTAAGTTTTATCTGGTAATCATCAAAATCATTTTTGGGATAGATTCTGCCATTGATGGTGATTGGAAGCGAAATTGTGGTAGGGATGTGATAATGCTCAGATTCTTTTTCGATGATTTCGGGGAAGTCGCCAAGTTCAAATTTCCACCCGCCATTAACTCCCTCGGAATTCCAAACCCTAGCAAGCCTTTTAGAAAATAGTGCATCTTTATCGATACGAACGATTGTCGAAAGTTCTTTGGGATAATCTTCAGCTTGTTGGGATTCGGTAAGAGTTAGAAGAGGACCATCAAACCAAAGAAAAGGAATGCGCTTCAAGGGTGCCTGAATAGAAACGCCTGGACCAAGAATTTCAAATTGCGAATTAGCATGGAGAAAAAGACCACCCACCCGTACTTGAACATCCGTCCCACGCTGGCCTCCCGAGGGGAAAAGATATGAAAGCGTTGGAGGGTTGGCGTCGGCCATTGAAGGCAAGGCAACGAAGATAAGCGCCAACAAAAGATATCTGCTGATAGGAACAGGCATGATTTAACTTTCAAAACAAGGGGTCAATTTTCCGGCCTTGGTTCACCGCCATGATGGGCCTGCCATCGGGAGTGATAAATTCATGTTCAGGATTCATGCCCATCGTATGGCAAATAGTGGCAAATAGATCTTCAGGGCCATAAGGATCGGAGGCAGGTTTCTCAGCCTTGGCATCGCTCTTCCCAACTACAACACCGCCTTTGATACCGCCACCGCCGAGGGCAACGGTAAACACGGGTCCCCAATGATCACGGCCTGCATTTTTGTTAATTTTGGGAGTACGCCCAAATTCACCAGTAACTACAACAAGGGTGTTTTCAAGCATCCCTCGTTCGGTCAAATCCTTGAACAAGGAAGCGATAGCCCTGTCAAAAATAGGAAGAAGATCCTGCTTAAGGGTACTGAAATTATTATCGTGGGTATCCCAATTACTATGGTCGATGGTGACACAGCGAACGCCCGATTCAACCAACCTTCTGGCAAGTAGGCAGGATTGGCCAAGGGTGTTTCTGCCATATTCATCACGGAGAGAATCTTTTTCTTTCTGCAATTGAAAAGCAGTTCGTGTTTCGGGGGAAGTCATCAAATCGAAGGCTTTTTGTTGGAAGGTGGAAACACTCTTGGCACCTTGATTAGCTTTCATTTCGCCTGTGGCCCTAAAGCGATCAAGTCGTTCGAGGATATGCTTTCGAGAATCAAGCCGATCTGCACGGATTTCAATTGGTGGTGAAAGATCAGGCACTTGAAAAGAAGGCGAGTTGGGATCGCTTTCGACAACGAAGGGAGAAGCAGTAGGGCCAAGGTATGCGGGGCCACAACTTGAGTGCATTTTGGGAACACAAACATATGGGGGTACGCCCTGATTAGCAGGGGCAAGCTTAGAAATGATCGAACCAATTGAAGGCCTATGATTATTGGGGCTTAGGCCACCATTAAAACCAGCCTGAGGAAAATACCCGGTTAGCATATAGTGATCTGCGGGACCATGATCAGAATTATTATGGCGAAACGATCGGATCAAACTCAATTTATTCATCTGCTTGCCAATCGAAGGCAACTGATCACAAATACGAATACCAGGAACTGCGGTATCGCCCTGTTTGAATTCACCACGATATTCAGCAGGAGCATCGGGCTTCATATCGAAGGTGTCTATGGTGCTTAACCCACCATGCAGAAAAACATAGATGAGTGATTTCTGCGACTTAGAGGACTGATCATTGGCAAGGAGTTTGGGAAGAGAAAAAGAGTGCCCAAGCACGCCAGCAACTCCCAGACGCAAAATATCTCGTCTGGTTTTTCCATCACAATAACTTTTATTATTCATGCATGCACCATGTTCTTAATGATTAAACAGGAACTCGAGGGAATTCATCATGCCCCAGGCAAGATCTTCCAAAGCTTCGCGTTTTGATGTTGCGTCTTTTGCTTTTGCAAGAACTTCGTTTGCAAGTTCAAGCTCACTCTTATCTGGGAATCGTGAGAAATAGGAAAGGAACAATTCTTCAACGATTTCTTTTTGTGAAGATTTCAATGCAACTAATTTGGCTATTTTGCCTTGTTCATGGTTCAACTTCCGATGCAACTCGGGGGAGTTTAGCTCATGAAGAACCTGGGCAATTCCCGGTTCTTTCTGCCTTTCACAAGAGCAGGAAGATACTCGCAAGGGTCTGCCATGAACTTTCAAGAAGTAATCCTGATATCTGGAATCCCATAATTGGATTGCTCGTGTTCCAACAGGATAGCCTTCAAAATTCCCTGGGACACCGGTGGTTTGCGAGATGGCATCAAACAAAACTTCTGCAGGCATGGATTTCAACAGAAATCGGGAATAGTTCCATTCATCGGATTCATTGCCCACTACGGGAGCAGAGGACCGCTGGTAGGTTTCGGATGCTGTAATCAACTTAATCAACGATTTAACGTCGTACTTGTTTTGAATGAGGTGATTGGCAAGTTTAACAAGAAGTTCGGGATGGCTTGCGGGATTGGTATCACGAAAATCATCAATTGGTTCTACAAGGCCATGGCCAAACAAATGAGCCCAGATTCGATTTGCAGCGTTCCTTGCAAACCATTGATTTTCAGGGCTTATCACCCATTGAGCAAACAATTGCCTAGCATCACCCTTGGGTTGCACTTCAGGAAGGGGTTGACCTAAAGCATGGGCAAAAACTTTATCTTTATAACGGGCATTACTACCAGGCGAGGTATTATCACCAACCAAGATTTCCCGTTTACCTGCGTTTTTCGATCGCACCCCAGTAAAGAAAGATTGCATGCCTAAATAATCAGCCTGAGTCCATTTATCAAAGGGATGGTGATGGCATTCAGCGCAAGCAATTCTAACGCCCAAAAAGATCTGGGCAAAGGAACTCGAAAGCTCACCGGGGCTTTTTACGACTTTATAAAACGAACCCTCTGGATGTTCATCCAAGTATCCTTGTGCAGAAAGAAGTTCAAATGCCAACTTATCTAACGGCTTGTTTTCACTGAACGAACTCTTAAGCCAGCGATAATAAGCATAAGCCTGTTTAGTACCAAGAGCCTGTCGGTCAACCCGAAGAAGATCACTCCAAACGAGGGCGCTGTAGTCCGAATACGTTGGCCTATTAAGAAGATCCTCAACAAGTTTGCTTCTTTTATCCGCACTGTTATTTGCAAGAAAAGCTTTTAACTCTGAAGAATTAGGCAGAGTGCCTGAAATATCAAGAAACACCCTTCGGACAAATTCTTCGTCCTTTGAAAGAGGGGAGGCTGGGATTCGAAGAGTATCTAATTTTGTTTGAATCAGGTGATC
The DNA here is from genome assembly GCA_945897965.1 of Candidatus Kuenenia stuttgartensis. Lineage (GTDB taxonomy): Bacteria > Planctomycetota > Planctomycetia > Gemmatales > Gemmataceae > UBA969. The sequence continues at coordinate 11,337 of CAMDHK010000022.1, forward strand.
AATCCAGTTTTCATCAGAATATTTTTTGCCTGCTGTGTACTGATGAACTGCGGGAAGAATTGCCCTAAAGACTGAAGTTTTATTGCGATAGGTAACAAGAATGACAGCTTCACCCGGGATTTCATTCGTAGAAACAGTGCCATGAATATCAACTGAAGCAAGAGCCTCGTGGTTCGAAAAGAATCGGGCATGTGCAGTAACTTCTTTTCTTGAGCCATCTTTTAAAGTTGCAAAAACAGTGAGTCTTTGCTTGGATCCACCTTTTATAATTCGAAAAGGAGGCTGAACTTCGATACCGACAACATCGGGGATCGCATCATTGGTTTTAGGCGCACCACCTTTGATCCAATTGATCACCGTTTGATAATCAGGATTGTTATCTGGAATTCGGGCCCCACCGCCATGCGAAATCATCCCAGACATTTTCCGCACAAACAAACTATTGGCGGGAGATTCGGTCATCACCCTTCGACCGCGACTTTCAAGAAATATGGAACCGAAATCAAAATCTGGATCAGAGCCAAACACTGAAAGCTTAAACCCGTTTTGACCTTCCGCCTTACCATGGCAACCAGAAGAATTACATTGATGTCGGGCAAGGATCGGTTCAAGGTCATGATTGAAAGTCGGTGAAATTTCTAGCTGGGAAGGCTTATAAGAAACAGGAACAACAATTTGCTTGCCTTGTACATCAACAAGCAAACGAGTGTTACCTGCTTTTTTCCCATACACCCTGCCTTGAAAAACCATTGCAATTTCAGGGTTTTCGATACGGGCAGAAACTTCATCGGTTAGATCTGTGATCAAACCATTTTTGTTTTTGCTTTCCACTATAAGAGTGGCATATGAACCGGGTGCGGAAAGACTGATCGAATCTGGAATTGGGTAAACAACATCACCCTGTTGTGAAGTCAAAGAACACAAAATTAGGTAAAGGGCTGAAAACAAAACGGCCTCCTAGGAGGGATCTAAGGCGGGAAGAAACGAATACTACATTATATCGATAACACAGGGAATGAATCAGGGCAACTGTTTTCCGCTAAATCCCAACCCTAAATGGAGGTGAAAGCCATAACAACCATCAGCTAAAGAGCTTAATCTTACCCATACCACGGGATTGTTAAAACCCTCACTTATTTAACTGTTGGCAATGGCATAGTTAGGTGGTTTGAAGAAACCTCATAGTCCCGCTCATCGATTATCGAAATATAAAAAACAATCGGTTTGCCGACAGGAAGCTTAGCACTAACAACATCATTTGAAGCACTTACAACATCGTTTGAAATCGTCGCAGGGATAGTTTCCCACAATCGTTTTTGCCAGGGCCCCTCGTTCGTGGCAAAATGAAGCATGGCTTTTTTAATCGGTATGGCATGTTGAACCTTCACAAAAGCTGATCCATCTATTACTTTCAAAGCATCAACTTTGGCAAGAGGCTTAGTAGCATTCAATTGGCTGTCAATAAAGGCATCCACTTCTTTAAAAGTCCAGATATGCCCATGAGGCATTCGCACTTTGATACAAAGTGTCTTGTTTTCTTTAACCAGATCGTAACACTTTTTGTAACTATCTAGAGGGTAGGCAAAATCATTGGTCCCGTTAACAAACATGATTGGGCAAGTCACACCCGATAAATAAGAGGAAGGATCAAAATTACGAACCCAATTTTCTCTTATTGCAACTTCCATTTTGTCTAATCGGTTTTCTTTCCAAACGCTGTTTTCATGCAGGTAGCCACAACCGTAAACAGGTACTGCAGCTTTCAATCGATCATCCAACCCGGCAATGATGCAGGTTAAATAACCGCCCCAACTTATTCCCGTAACTGCAACTTTATTCCGATCAACCTCAGGAAAGGAAGCAATCATCGTATGACCGCGAAGAACCGCAGCAACGGCATGGTAAGTCCACATATCTTTAGTATTATCCACTTTGAAATCTAGGAATTTTTCTACATCACCTTGACCAGGCCCACCATCAGGCAGCCTTCCATTGGGTCCATTTCCTGCTAAATCCATTGCTAAAGCACAATAGCCACGTTTATTCCAATGTTTAACCCAATCAGGAAAAGCCTTGCCTCCGCCGCCATGCACCAAAAGCACCGCAGGAAAAGGCCCCTGCCCTTCTGGTTTGCCGTAGTAGGCGAAAATCTGAGTAGGTTTGCCCTTATAGTTTTCCCCGGGGTAATAAACTTGCTTTACCCCATTAACAGTCTCGGCCCACGAGGGTTCAACCTTTGCCTTTTGCAAGGCAGGAACATCCCAAGGGCCGGTGACTTTAGCGGATTCAAATCCAACAGGGGATAGCGCAAGTAACAACAAGAAAGAAAATTGCAACATAGTGAACCTCGATGAATACTTCATAACAAATCAGTTGTCATTAGATTACCGTTAAAAGGTTAGCCATGAAAGAAAATAGCAAAATCGTGCTTAAAAGGTTGCGCATTTGGCTAGTTCAGAACATAATTAGGAAGATTAATTAAAGGCCACCTTAGGTTAACCATGCCAATGCTTCCAGCTTTTGAAATTCTTATTTTCGCCTTGGTATTAGGAACAGAAACTCCGCAACGGGTAACTTTCGAGGAAGATATCAGGCCAATTTTCAAGGCATACTGTTTTGATTGCCATGGAGCTTCAGAAAAACCAAAGGGCGGTTTAGATTTAAGGCTAAAGAAACTAGCGATTAAAGGTGGTAAATCCGGTGCCTCAATCAAAGAGAATCATCCCGAGCAAAGCCATCTATTACAAAGAATGAAATCAGGGGAGATGCCACCAAGCGAAAAAAAGGTCCCCGCAGAAAAAATCGCCCTTATCGAAAGATGGTTAAAAAACGGCGCACCAACCCTAAGGGCCGAACCCGATAGTCTACCCCCAGGTATTGGCATAACCGAAGAGGAGCGCAATTACTGGTTCTTTAAACCTCTATTAGAACCCAAAGTGCCAGATATCACTTTTAATCAAAAAAAGCTTGCTCCATTAGATGCATTCATCCTGACAAAGCTTCAACAAAAAAAACTGAGTTTCAACCCAGAGGCTGATAAGCGAACTTTGATTCGCAGGGCTTACCTCGACCTAACAGGATTACCACCAACTATTGATCAAGTAGAACGCTTCGAGAAAAACACTGCACCAAATGCCTACGAAACACTTGTAGATGAACTACTCGCATCTCCAGCGTATGGCGAAAGATGGGCTAGGCACTGGCTTGATGTTGCAGGCTATGCAGATACCGAGGGTGATTCCCCCAATGATTCCCTCAGGCCCCACCTTTATAAATATCGTGACTATGTAATTCGAGCACTAAACAGCGACAAACCCTTCAACCAATTTATCATCGAACAACTTGCAGGGGATGAACTAGCGCCAAAACCATGGGACGAACTTTCGATTCAACAAAGAGAACTTCTTGCTGCCACGGGGTTTTTGCGTTGCGGCCCAGACATCACTGCGGGCGGTGGGGCAATTGCAGAAGCGGAACAAACATTCACCGAATCTATCAAGATCATCAGTTCGGGATTGTTGGGTTTGTCGGTAGGTTGCGCACAGTGCCATGATCATCGATACGATCCGATTAGTCAGGTAGATTATTTCCGCTTTAGGGCAATATTTGAACCTGCATTCAATCCATCACAATGGCGCAAACCTGCAGAGCGAACAGCAGCATTGATGACCAAACCTGATAGAGAAAAAAGTGCGCAAATTGAAAAGGTCGCCCAAGAGCTTGCAACTAAACTACAAGCAGACACCAGCAGCACCATCAAAGTGATTTTCGAAAAAGAACTCCAAAAGATTCCAACAGAGTTGCATGAACCAGTAAAAAAAGCATTTGAAACACCTGAAGCAAAACGCACACCAGAACAGAAAAAGCTATTCGAAAAATATCCAAAGATCAATGTCCGGGCAGGAATCATTGATCAATACGACCCCAAAGCAATGGCTGAGTTAAAGAAAGCGCAAGTAATCATCGATGCCAAGCGTGCAGAAAAGCCTAAGGAAGACTTCTACGCAATCATGTCCGAAGTGCCTAAAAAGATCCCCGCAACAAAGCTATTTCATCGGGGCGATTACCGCCAACCTTTGCAGGAAATCATTCCGGGTGATTTATCGATTGCCACAGTTAATGAAGCAAAACCATGGGATTGTCCCACCAATAACAAAGGCGAAAGCTCTGGACGAAGGCTGGCATTCGCACAGTATCTCACATCAGGTAAGCACCCTCAATTCAACAGAACGATGGCAAACCGCATTTGGGTTTACCATTTTGGGCAGGGAATAGTCGACACTCCAGGCGAGTTTGGAAAACTTGGAACTGCTCCATCGCAACCCGAATTACTTGACTGGCTCGCTTTACAACTCCCAAAAAACAACTGGAGCCTCAAAGCTTTCCACAAACTGATCATGACCTCTACAACCTATCGACAAAGCTCGGTCCATCGCCCAGAACAAGATTCTGTTGATATCAGCAACCAACTCTATGGCAGATTTCCTCTTCGAAGATTGGAAGCTGAGAGCATCCGGGATTCTATACTGAAAGTGAATAACAGGCTGGATCATACTTTGTATGGCGCAGCTATCCCTCTTAAAGAAGATATCGCAGGTGTGATGCATTACCCCGATGCTTCGCCCCGAAAAACTATTTACATGCAGGTTCGCAGGCACAAACCTTCTGCATTCCTTTTAACTTTCGATGGCCCAAGCCTTTCACCCAACTGCGATAAGCGAACGCCATCTGCAGGCACACCCCAAGCACTGGCCCTGATGAACAGCGAATTCATCCGCAGCGAGTCAAACCATCTTGCAACTTTAATATTAAAGAACCAAACCAACAATATTAACACACTCATTATCCATGCTTGGAAAATCGTCTACCAGCGCTCGCCCAATGCAAAGGAACTTACTTTGGCAGCAAACTTTCTTACTGAAAGCAAAGCGACTTATACTGCAACCAAAAGTAAAGACCCAAACCAAATGGCTTGGACCGACCTTTGCCAGCAACTACTGGCATCAAACGAATTCATTTACCTGGAATAATTTTATGATCACACGAAGAAAAGCACTGTTTCAATTAGCAGGTGGGATTGGCGGAGTCGCACTATCCGATATGCTTTTGCGCGAAGGATTACTCGCTGCGGATGGGCCATCTAAACCGGGGGAAAACTTCCCCTTGGGCATGGCTTCCAAAGAACCACATTTCCAACCCCGCGCAAAGGCTATGATTTCCATGTTCATGCATGGTGGCCCCTCTCATGTTGATCTATTCGACCCCAAGCCCGAGCTGCAAAAAAATCATGGCAAAGAATATACAGGCAATATCGCTTACAGTTTCGTGGGAAGGGCCAACAAAAAACTTATGGCCAGCCCATTCAAATTCTCTAAGCATGGCCAATCTGGTACTGAACTTTCCGAACTCCTGCCACATACCGGCATGATCGCTGATGATATTTGCGTAATTAGATCCATGCACACAGGCCACAATGGCCACGAGGTTTCGATCCGCTTTTTCCACGGCGGGATTGCTGGGGTACTGGGCCGCCCGACCATGGGTAGCTGGCTCACCTATGCTTTAGGCAATGAATCCAAAAATCTTCCTTCCTATATGGTGCTTTCCGATGAAGGCGGGTTACCTGTTGATGGAACCAACAACTGGTCCAGTGGGTTTATGCCCGCCTATTATCAGGGAACCGTTCTAAGGCCGAGAGAACCAAGAATTCTTAATCTTGAACCACCAAAAGAAGTTCAAGGTATTTCCCAACAACGAAACCTGGCTCTTTTAAACCAACTAAACAAAAACCACAGCTTGCTCCATCCAGGCGAAGCTGAACTTGAAAGTAGGATTTCAAGTTATGAACTTGCTGCTTCCATGCAAGATTCTGCCAGAGAAGCATTTGACCTTTCTTCTGAACCAAAACACATACGCCAACTTTACGGTATCGATGAAGCTGAAACCCGTTCGTATGGCACCCGATGCCTGATAGCAAGGAGGTTGGTCGAACGAGGCGTTAGGTTTGTTCAACTATTTTTAAGCGGGCAACCATGGGACAACCACAACACAATAACTAAAGGCCTTTCAAGCATTTGCAGAAAAACAGATCAACCTGCTGCAGCCTTGGTAATGGACTTGAAACAGCGCGGACTTTTAGACACCACCTTAGTTCATTTTGGAGGCGAAATCGGCAGGCTTCCTGTGGTCGAAGGCGAGTTTGATGAACGAGCAGGCCGAGACCACAACGGGCAAGGGTTCTCAATCTGGCTCGCTGGGGGCGGAATAAAACCCGGCATCACTTATGGCGAAACCGACGAAGTCGGGCACCGAGCCGCTGTCAACATCGTCAATCCAAACGATTTCCAGGCGACCATCCTGCACCTTTTTGGGCTAGACCATTCGAAAATGGTTTACTTCCACAATGGCCAAGCTCAGGTACTTACAGCAGGTAAACCTGCCCGAGTGGTCAAAGAAATACTTTGTTAACATCTATTTCAGAACCACTTATTTAAAGGAGAAGACTCACCATGAATATTGCGCTACTATCATTAATCGTAACTGGCTTTTTGTCACAACAAACCGCCACAGGCAACAAAGGAATACCCGATATGGCTTGGCGCACACATCTTAAAAAAGAAGTCTTTGAATCTGGAAAAGAAAAACTACTTTACCAGATTATGACGCCTGAAAATGCAGCGCCAGCAACGAAATACCCGCTAGTTATTTTTCTTCATGGAGCAGGCGAGCGTGGTTCAGACAACAACTTACAACTTGTTCATGGTGTTAAAGACTTTGCAAAACCTGAGTCACGAAAATCATATCCGTGCTTCTTGATTGCGCCACAATGCCCCAACGATAAAAAATGGGCAGAAGTCGATTGGTCTGCAACCTCTCATCAAAGGCCAGAAAAACCAAGCGATCCCGCAACACTGCTCCTCAAATTAATCGAAACTTTACCGACTCAATTCCCGATTGATACAAATCGCATTTACATTACAGGTTTATCCATGGGGGGTTATGGCACCTGGGATTTGATCGCGCGAAAGCCAGATTTATTTGCTGCCGCGGTTCCGGTTTGCGGAGGCGGAGATGAAAAAGACGCTCAGATAATAGCTAAAATTCCTATCTGGGCCTTCCACGGAAGCAAAGACACCGTGGTTAAACCACAGCGCTCTACCAACATGATCGAAGCAATCAAAAAAGCGGGTGGTAATCCTAAAGTAACTCTTTACCCCGAGGTTGGGCATAACTCTTGGGTCAACGCTTATTCTGACCCCGAAATGATCAAATGGCTATTTAACCAAAAGAAATAACATGCACCTTAAAGCTTTAGCATTACTACTATTGATGGGCGTAACTGCCGGCCTTCATGCCGAAAACTGGCCCGCTTTCAGAGGGCCCCTAGGCAATGGAAAGTCCTCAGAAAAAGATCTGCCAAGCACTTGGTCACCTAATGAAAACATCAAGTGGAAACTAAAACTCGCAGGGCCTGGAAGCTCTAGCCCTATCATTTGGGAAAACAAAATCTTCCTCTCCCAATCATTGAATAAAGAGGGATCCGAGAGAGCCCTCCTGTGCATTGATAGGAAAGATGGCAAAGTTCTTTGGCAGAAATCTGTCAACTTCCAAGTGAAAGAACCGACACATTCGACCAACCCTTATTGTTCTGGTACCCCAGTCACTGATGGGTCAAAAATTATTGTTTCTTTTGGATCTGCAGGCCTTTATTGTTACGACTTTGAAGGAAACATTCTCTGGAACAAAGATTTAGGCAAATGTATTCATCTTTGGGGCAACTCATCTTCCCCCATACTTTACAAGAATCTTGTCATCCTAAATTTCGGCCCAGGAGAAAACTCTTTTCTTATTGCACTTGATAAGGCCACAGGAAAAGAAATCTGGCGTGCCAATGAGCCCGGCGGTTCCCCCGCAACTGAAAAAGGACAAGATTGGCTTGGTTCATGGGCCACACCTGTACTTCACACCAAGGGTGACGCAACACAATTGATCATGCCCTGGCCCAATAATATCAAATCCTATAACCCCGATAACGGGCAACTCATATGGACTTGCAAAGGGCTCACCAAACTAGTTTATACTTCCCCGTTGATTGAAAAAGATATCGTCGTCGTGATGTCGGGTTATCACGGAAGCGCAATGGCTGTAAAAACCGATGGCAAAGGGGATGTCACCGAATCCAATAAGCTATGGCTAAATACCTCCAAAAACCCACAGCGCATCGGAACCGGAATCATTCACGACAACTACCTTTTCATGGCAAATGCTGGACCCGGAAACATTCAATGCATTGATATCCTCACGGGTAAAGACCTTTGGGAGAATCAGCGCTTGGGTGCGAATCATTGGGGCAGTATGATTTATGCTGATGGCAAACTTTACGCAACCGACCAAAATGGCGATACTTTCATTCTTGAGGCAAAGCCTGTATTCAAACAGCTAGGTAAAAATTCATTGAAAGAGCATACAGATGCAACCCTTGCGATTGCAGATAAAGAACTGTTCGTTCGAACTTTCCAGCACTTATGGTGCATTAGCGTTAAGAAGTAAAGTAATCTGCTTCGGGCCCATATTTTATGTCCTTTAATTATTGAGAGTTAAAAACATGAACCACTTAATCTTGGCTGCTGTGCTTTTACTAAATCAGTCCTACGGCCCGAAAGTAAAAGCAGATCCAAACAATACACAACCCGGTTCGATTGGCAGGAAAATTCCCAACTTCGTACTTCCATTGCCTAACGATAAAAAAGCCTCCCTTTCTGACTTTAACGAAAGTAAGAGTCTGGTCTTTGTTTTTCTTAGTACAAATTGCCCTGTAAGTAACGCCTATATTCCCACCCTTAACGAACTAAGCCAAAAGTACAAAAAAAGCGAAGTACAATTCATTGGGGTTTATGCAAACTCGGGCGACAAAAAAGATTCAGTCAACAATCATGTGCGTGAGTTTAAAATCAGCTTCCCTGTTGTTTATGATGCTGAACAAATCACCTTACGCTTATTTGGAACCCGCAGATCAAGCGAAGCATTTGTGCTTGATCAAAGAAGAAACATTCAATACCAAGGTCGAATCGATGACCAAATCAGTAACACTGCAAGGAAAGAAAAACCAACCATTAATGATCTCGCAAACTCCATCGATCAAGTTTTAAATTTGAAAAAAGTAACCACGGTATTTACTGAACCCCCGGGGTGTCTGATAACTCATTTATCTAAATCCATCAGTTCCAATATCACCTATGAATCTCATATTGCTGGCATACTTTTCAAGCATTGCGCTGATTGCCATCATCCGGGAACCGCAGCACCCTTTTCATTACTCTCCTACGAAGACGCAAAAAACAACGGAGAAATGATTAAAGAAGTAACTTCGCTTCACACCATGCCGCCTTGGCATGCTGATACGCGCTTTGGACATTTCGCAAACGAACGAAAATTAAGCTCTGAAGAAATCGCCCAAATTACGTCCTGGGTTGATGCGGGTATGCCAGCGGGCGATCTTGCTAAGGCACCAAAACCCCCAGCTTTTAGCGAAGGCTGGAGATTAGGAAAACCCGACATTGTTTTTCAGATTCCCGAGGAAGTAACAATTCAACCCAAAGGAACCGTAGGCTACAAATACTTCAGCGTTAAAACCAATTTTAAAGAAGACATGTGGTTGCAAGCCGCAGAGGCGAAGCCGGGCAATCGTTCTGTTGTTCACCATATCATTGTCTTTTACCGCGAACCAGGTAAAGGAAAGCGCCCTGTTTGGATTGCTGCAACTGCACCTGGCGCTGAACCCGTAATTCATCCTCAGGGGATGGGAAGAAGAATCCCTGCAGGATCCGACATCATATGGCAGATTCATTACACACCTACAGGCAAAGAAGAAAAAGATCGTTCTGAAGTGGCGTTTGTTTTCTGCAAAGAAAAACCAAAGCAAAACATTGAAACCCATGGCATAGCAAATTCCATGTTTCTTATTCCGCCATTCGCATTTAGTCACGAGGTTGTATCTTCCATAACTGCAAAAAATGATGCAGTAATTCTTTCATTCTTTCCGCATATGCATCTTCGAGGTAAGGATTTTGAATACCAACTTCACCACCTCGATGGCAAAGTCGAAACCATACTTTCTGTTCCCCAATACGACTTTAACTGGCAAAACACTTATCGACTCAAAGAACCCCTGAAAGTTCCCAAGGGAAGCAAAATCAAATGTATTGCACACTTCGACAATTCAAAGTTGAATCCTGCAAATCCTGCTCCTTGGAAACCCGTATTCTGGGGCGAACAAACATGGGAAGAAATGATGATCGGTTACATCGATTTTTATTATGTCAATCAAGTTGTTGAACCTAAAGCTGCGGTTAGGGCGAATTAATTGCTATATGCCTTCACCAAGTTGATTAAAATACCCAAGCTTTATTCATAATGATTGCAAAATCGTTCCTAAAGCTTCATAATAAGTTAGCTATTTGTTTATCCTCGTAGGATATCCATAGCCACACCAGTAGGTAGGAAGACCTTTGAATGGTCTTAGATTCATGTTCAATCTTAATTCACCCACTGTGCAAAAATTAAGCAGGAGAAACCTGCTTGAAATTGGGACACTATCTGCTTTGGGAGTTAGCCTACCAAACATTCTTCGTGCAGATCAAAACACAAAGCCCGTCAAAGCTAAATCTTGTATTTTTATCTACCAATATGGGGGGTTGAGCCAACTCGATTCGTGGGATCCAAAGCCCGATTCACCCGAAGGCATTCGAGGGCCCTATAAACCAATTGCAACCAACTTGCCAGGGTTTAGAGTTGGCGAACTTATGCCTAAGCTTGCCTCGAAAGCGGACAAATATACCGTCATCCGTTCTATGAGTCATACCATCCCGGTACATGATATTGCGAATCGAATGCTGCTTGCAGGGCAATCAAACCCTCCTTTAAATGCCCCAGCTTTTGGTTCGATTGTTACAAAATTAAAACCAAGCCCAGGCGATATACCTTCTTATGTATGGTTGCAAAAATTTGGTGGCGGAGCTGCCCCCCCTGATAACACCTATCTTACTGGTGGATACCTCGGTATGGGGAATAGCCCATTATTAATTGGCAACACTCACCTCGAAAATCCATCGATACCCGGATTCAAAATCAATGCATTTGAATCCGCAGGGCTCTCTACCGAGCAACTAGCTAATCGAATCAAACTGCTTTCCCAAATGGAAGTTTCTGCAAACAAAAACAAATCACACCAATCAATCAATGAATTTCGGGACAAAGCTTTCAACATCCTCACAGGAACCAAAGCTAAAAAAGCTTTTGACATAGAACAAGAAAACCTTAAAACCCGTGAACAATATGGCATGCACCCAATGGGCCAAAATCTTCTCCTCGCAAGAAGATTAATCGAGTCAGGCGTTCGAACTGTTGGCGTTGTTGCATGGACAGGCCTTGCACCTAAAGAAAAATTCGTCAGCCTAGAAACCTGGGATATGCATGGCAATGCAGGGATCAGCATTTTCGAAAATGGTTGGAACGGCCTAGGTTGGGCACTGCCCCGCTGCGACGAGGCAGTCAGTGCGCTTCTTGAGGATCTTGAAACCCGAGGGCTACTAGATTCTACATTAGTTGTTCTAGTCGGTGAGTTTGGCAGAACTCCGAAAATCAGCAAGGGCGGATCCGCAATCGGAAGAGATCATTGGCCCAAATGCTATAGCGCAATGATTGCAGGCGGAGGAGCAAAAAAAGGTTTAATTTATGGTTCTTCCGATTCCACTGCTGCTTATGTCAAAGATAACCCCGTATCGCCAGAAGATTTCGCAGCAACATTATTGCACCTTATGGGAATAGCCCCAGAAACTAGATTAAGCCCTGATGGATTCACACTTCCAGCAAGCCTAGGCACACCCATCCAAGGATTAATTTAGAAAATGTTAAAACAACCATCATACTTGAGCACTCTGATAATATTATTATCTACCTCAATGATTGTTTTAGCAGAATCCCCCGATGATGTTGCTATGAAAATAATTGTTGAAAACTGCTTGGACTGCCATTCTGGGACTAAGCCCAAAGGTGGACTCGATCTTTCAACACGAGAAAATCTTTTAAAAGGTGGTGATAACGGACCAAGTATCGAAATAAACGACTTACTAAAAGGCCAAATGCAGGAAGCACTTGATGAAAGCCGAATGCCTCCGAAAAAGCCGTTAGACAAAACCTCTTCTGCCCATCTTAAAAAATGGATTAAAAGTGGGGCTAAATACCCTACAACCAAAATCGATATCTTTAGCACCACCACTTCGAAAAGAGCGGGAAAAGACTGGTGGTCGCTTCGCCCTTTGCAGAAAACTCCTTTACCTTCTGAAATTAATAACACATATACATTACAGCCTTTAGATTACTTCATATTTAACGGCTTAAAAAAACTTGATCTTAAACCAAGCGAAATTGCTGATCGCAGAACAATCATCAGAAGAGTTTACTTTGATCTCATCGGTCTACCCCCTGCCCCTGAAGAAGTTACTAAATTCTTGGCGGATAAATCTCCAGATGCTTTTGGTAAAGTCGTGGATAGGCTTCTTGCTTCCCCAAGTTATGGCGAAAAATGGGCAAGACATTGGCTGGATATAGTTCGCTATGGTGAATCGGATGGGTTTGAAAGAAATGCCCCTAGGCCAAATTCTTGGCATTACCGCGACTGGGTAATCAAAGCATTGAACAGCGATATGCCCTACGATCAATTTGTTCAAATGCAAATTGCAGGGGATCGTATTTTTGCTAAATCATCAGATTCAATTTTAGCTATGGGTTATTTAGTAGCTGGAATCCATAACACGGTATTAGGCGCAAATGCAGATGCAAAAGAACAAGCCAGACAAGACGAAATGGAAGATTTAGTAAGTTCCATTGGGCAAACCTTTTTGGGCCTTACCATTAATTGTGCAAGATGCCATGATCACAAATTCGATCCAATCAGCCAGCATGATTATTATCAAATGGTTGCGAATCTTTCAGGTGTAAGGCAAGGAGAAAGGCCAATCCCCAATGAAATAATCACAAAGCAACTTGCAAAAACAAACGAAAGAAAAACCGAGTTATACAAAGCATTAGCAGATGTTGAAAAAATCGCCCTCGCAAAGATGGGCGCCAAAGCTGATTCCATAATTTCAAAACCCATTACCCAATGGGACTTCCGTAAAGATGATAAAGATTCTCAGGGAAACCTAACCCTTAAACTTGAAGGAAATGCAAAACTAACACCCAAAGGACTAGAACTAGATGGAAAGAATTCTGTCGCACGATCTTCCGCATTAAAATCCGATCTTAAAGAAAAGACTTTAGAGTCGGTGGTCCTCCTTTCCAATTTAGATCAAAAAGGCGGGGGAGTGATCACCGTTGAAACCCCGAATGGAACTCTTTTTGATTCAATCGTTTTTGCTGAACAAGAATCTGCAAAGTGGATGGCGGGTAGTAATTTCTATCAACGGACCCAATCATTCAAAGGTATGCCTGAAAACGAAGCGCATTTAAAACCTGTACATCTCGCAATCACATATTCGGAAGATGGCAAAATCTCAGCATATCGAAATGGAAAACTCTACGGAACTTCCTACCAAAGCAGAGGTACTGCGGTATTTCCTGCAAACAAATCAATCATTGCTTTTGGCATCAGGCACGAACCACCAAGTGCAAACCACTTACTTGCAGGTACTATTTTAAAAGCCCGAGTTTTCGATAAAGCACTAAGTGCCAATGATATCTCTAAACTTTTTGACGAATCCGAAATCTTCATTTCGGAAAATGATCTTACAATCAATTTAAACGAAGAGCAGATCAAACTTCGACAAAAGATAAAAGAAGAAATCTCAAAGCTTGAGACTGATGAGAAGTCATTATCTAACAATAAAGAAAACGCAACAATTTACTCCGCAATTTCTACCACCCCTTCATCTACAAAATTCCTAAACCGAGGGCAGGTAACAGAACCTGGAATCGAAGTTTTCCCTGGAAACATTCCCGTCCCATCCTTTCCGGGTAACTCAGCCAAAATCCTTCAAAATGCTTCTGATCCCGAACGAAGAGAAACTCTTGCAAAATGGATCTCGAACCAAGCTAACCCTTTATTTACAAGAGTGATCGTAAACAGAATCTGGCACTATCACTTCGGCAATGGCCTTGTCGATACGCCCAGCGATTTCGGATTTAATGGTTCCAAACCAACCCATCCGGAACTTCTTGATTATTTAAGCCAATCGTTTATTGATTCAGGTTATTCGTTAAAACAACTGCATCGTTCCATTGTTCTTTCTCGTACCTATCAGCAAGGATCAAAGCCCTCTGCTGATTCTCTCAAAAAAGATTTTGATAATCGCTATCTTTGGCGCTGGGCACCGAGAAGACTGGACGCAGAATCAATCCGCGATTCTTCACTAAAAACCTGCGGAAGCTTCAATCAAGAAATGAATGGCCCCGGATTTTCTGATTATAAAACAGAATCAATCAACGGCACCACTTATTATAATCCACTTGAAAAATTAGACTTCAGCCTTTCCAGACATAGCATTTATCGTTTTACTCCGCGTGGCGCAAATCAAGGTTTGCTGGATAGTTTCGACTGCCCCGACAATTCTTCCGCAGCACCGAAAAGAAGTAAAACCACAACACCTATCCAATCCTTGGCATTCTGGAACGGGCCTTTTACGCAAAATCTTTCAGAATCCTATTCAAAAAATCATTCAGGTTTTGAAGCACTAACTTCTCCTGATCAAAAAATCAACCATGTGTTCAACCATCTGCTTCAGCGCCCACCTTTAGATGCAGAAAAATCTAAAGCATTGGCCCTTGTAGAAAAACATGGAGTTACCCCTTTAATAAGAGCAATATTGAACACCAACGAATTTCTCACTTTGGAATAAATCCTTCAATGTCTGATTCTTTTAATAACCGCAGATCTTTCCTGTGTAATGGTAGCCAAAGTATTGCCATTACTGCCCTAGCGACTATTTTGGCACAAAAGTCTTTTGCAAATGACATCAAGCCAAAAGATAACTCAAAGCAAATCAGAGCAAAACGAGTCGTTCAAATCTCCTTGGTTGGCGGGCTTTCACATCTTGATTCCTTTGATTACAAACCTGAACTCGAAAAATTTCATGGTAAAAAACTACTCACCGACAAAGTCCCGGATACATTCTTTAATCAAGTTGGATTGATTCGAAAAAATGATTGGGAATTCAAACAACGGGGCAAATCTGGGCTCTACATCTCCGACTTATTCCCAAACATTGCAAAATGCGCCGATGATTTGACCATCATTCGTTCCATGGTTTCTGATTCTGCAAACCATACACCCGCATTATTCATTGAAAACAGTGGGTTTAACTCAAACGGATTCCCTTCCATGGGAAGCTGGATTTCCTACGGACTTGGTTCGGAAAACGCTAATCTACCTGTCTTTATTGTCCTTCCTGATGGAAGAGGCGAACCTAACGGCTGTGCTTCCAACTGGTCCAATGGTTTTTTACCTGCAAACCACCAAGGCGTTATTTTTCAATCAGGAAACCAACCGCTCAAAAACCTTTACCCTGCAATAGCGCGAAACATCGAGGAAGAAAAGGACTCCCTTGATTTCCTTAATCAATTAAACGCATCGCATCTTTCAGGATTCCCCGGCGACACGAATCTTGCTGCACGAATAAAATCCCACGAAATGGCGGCAAAGCTTCAGCTTTCTGTTCCTGAAGCTACAACCATCAGCAACGAACCAATCCATATCCAAAATCTTTATGGTATCCATCGGCCAGAAACTTCTGTTTGTGCCCAAAAATGCCTGCTTGCAAGAAGGCTTTTAGAAAGAGGAGTACGATTTGTGCAAATCTACTCGGGCGGCCCCATCGCTGGAAGGCCAAGAGCTAGTTGGGATGCTCACGAAAATGTAAAAGAAAATCACTCTGCCGAAGCTTTAAAAATCGATCAACCAGTTGCAGCCTTGATCCTTGATCTAAAACAAAGGGGAATGCTCGAGGATACCCT
>CAMDHK010000023.1 GCA_945897965.1 Candidatus Kuenenia stuttgartensis
AAGAAGAGCGGTGTAAAAACTCATCAATGCTTCGGAAGTTTTTTCTTCCGGGCGCCTGTTTAGGTGAACCGAAGCATGCTTTTTCCAGCCTTCGAACTGGCCTTCGTGGAAAAACAACAAGCCCGGGGCAAAGAAAGTGATTACTGCAGCAGCACATTGTTTTTCTATAAAGAAAACATCCGCAGCTCGTTTTTCATCATGGTTTTCAAGGAACCGTACCATTTTTTGACTGTATTCCCAGTCAGCTTGCAAGTGCAAATTTACTACCATCGCATTTTCGTGGGCTAACCTGTCGTATAATCTTTTATCGTAAGTGTAATCAAATCCTTGCTGTTGAAGTTCCCACTCCAGATCCCAATATGCTTCTGCAATAAATTTGAATTCTGGCCTTAAGGATTTAACTTCTTTGATTGCCGATGACCAGAAATCGTTTTCGGAATGATTATCGTTTCCAAGTGCTGTTCGGGTTCCCCAAGTTTTTTTGAAGACATGTGAAAGGACTAGCATTGCCATATCGCAACGCAAAGCATCACATTGAGAGGCGATCTTTTTTAAAACACTTTTCATTTCCGTTTGAAATTTAGCATTGAAGTAGTTGAGTTGCAGTGTATCAGGCCAACCAGAAAAGTAGGGGTCTCTGCCATAAGCAAATATTTGTTCCTCTTTTTTTGATTTGATCTTTATGTAATTTTCAGGCTGGGCTTGCAGGTCCACTTCTGAGCCTTGCATGTAAAAATCAGGATTTGTTTCTACCCAAGGGTGATCTAGTGCGGTATGGTTTGGCACAAAATCTAAACATAGTTTTAGATTAAACGCCCGCATTCGTTTGCGTAATCTTGCCAACGCCTCGGGGCCGCCTAAGATTGAATCAACTTCATAACCTTTGATAGCAAAAGGCGAACCGGTGATATCTGCCTGTGTTAAATCTGGGAGACAATTGCGAAAGCTTTGTTGCCAGGCTTCTGTTGATCTTGAAACATTTTTACCCGCAAGCCCGATTTGCCAGACCCCCAAAAACCATAGAAAATCAAATCCTTTGTTTGCCAGATCAAGCAGTAGAGAATCGGGCACATCATCTAGAGATGCAGTTTTGTTAAGCTTTTTACTCAGTTCATTTAAATAAACTCGCGTATTGATTTCAAATAAGGTTGGCCTGGGGGGTTCAATTGGCATTTAAGAGTAGCGTCCCTGTTGGAGAAGGTTTTTGCGGTATGCAACGATAAGTTTTTTAAGGGTTTTAATTCTAATGCGAAGGTTCTCGCCACTTTCTGTTTGAGCTACTTTACGAATCGGATTCCAGTGTCTGACTTCGGAAATAGAAGGAATGATATCGACGCCATCTCGTACCGCAGCTTCTACCGATTCGAAATGGTAATGTTTTGCGAGATAAGTACCTTCGGGTTCTAGGATCAGAGTGTAGCCATGGTCGCCGTATACTCGGGAAAAAGCGCCGTCAATGGTGATGGCTTTACCGCTTTTCTTGATTGGGGATTCTCCCTTGTCAATTTTAACGGGGATGTGCCCGTTAACTATAAGGCCTGGAACGGGATCGACGCCAAACTCGAGCATGATCTTATCGCAGAAATCGGCATCGTGCATGAGGGCGAAAAAAGCATTTTTCTCTTCTGCATGAGTTTCGTGTTCTTCAACAAGATCAATTTCGAAGGTTGCAATTCGTTCTTTACCGAAAAGAGGCGAGCGGGGCCCGCACCATAAGTACCACATCATATCGCGATCATATTCTGTAGGGCTTTCGATTGCCCGGGAAAAAAGATCATTAAGAGTGTCATATAGTTCTTTGCCTTTTCTTGGTACTCCATCAATGATCAGGGATTGAAATTCCCCGTTGGCATCAACAGGTACACATCCGTGGATGATCAAGTGATTGTCGCGCACTAGGTACATTGAACCTCTATCGCGGAGGTAGCGCATGTGATTGAAAAGCTTATCGCTTGAAAGGAAAGATGTTTTAAGTTTTTCAAGGCAGATTTGTTCATCTTCGGTAAGCGTGTAAGGATCATTTGGATTGATCGTGGGAAAGGAAGCATCTTTAAGATGGCATACTTTACCATCAATCATGATAGTTTTGTCGTTGGTGTTAATTGTGTGAAGCAATCTACGATGTGTAAGATTCCATTCAGGCCTTCTAGCGAGCATTTGGCCTTCAAGTTTAAACTGGATGATTGCAATTGCTTTTTGCATCCTCGCAAGCATTACAGGTTCCCGCAGCCCTTCAGCTTTTGGTTTAAAGCATAAAGCAGGGTCGTCTTTATAAACCTGGCGAACTAGATATTCAATTGGTTGCAGGGGTACGCCATAACCCTCTTCAAGCTGAAGAATATTTCTGTATCGGAGAGAAATGCGGACAACATGGGCGATTAGTGCTTCGTTGCCAATACATGCGCCTAGCCAAGCTGCATCATGATTCCCCCAAGTAAAAGCAACATTGGGTTGAACCATCATGTAATCAACCACCTTGTCGCCTCGCTGGCCTCTATCCCAACAATCGCCTGCGATAATCAACTCGTCGATAGCAAGGTTGCGCACTGCCCGAACGGTTAAGTGAACTAATTCCGGTCCTTTGCCATTTTCAAGAATGGTATCAATAAGGGCCGAGTAGTACTCATTGCCACGGTCTGCAGAAGGTTCATGAAGTAGTTCGATAAATAAGTCGCGGTAATCTATTGGAGATATTTTGTAGATTTTCTCAAGCCCGTATCGTTTCGAAAGAACGCGCAATATTGAAAACAGATGCTTTAGATTTTTGTGGCAGAATTCTCTTTCAGTCGCAGGGTTTTCTAATCTTGGTTTAATTGCGTCAAGCATTTCTCTGGGGTAGAAGATGAGGGTAAGGAATTCTCTTAATTCCATGGGCGGCATAATATTGCCGAATAAACCCTCAACTAATGGGCGAAGTTTTCCTGAGGCATTATTAATGACGTGCCTAAGTTTTGTGTATTCGCCATGAATATCGCTTATGACGTGAATAGTGCCCTTAGGCAGGGTAAGTAACGCTTCAAGTCTTGCAACTTCCGCTAATGCTGAATCGATGTTTGGGAATAAGGTTTTCCAAGGAGCAAGTGCGGTGATTTCTTCGGGACTTATTTTGATATCAAGAGCCATTTATTACTTCCTTGTGCGCTGAAAAATTTACTCAATCATTATCATTAACAAGTATTGGTTTGATAATCAATCAGGGCTTATTAATTAATCAAATTATTACTAAAATAAAAGTGTAATTTGACTGCCCAATTGTTAGGCTAATTTTATTGTTAAATGATGATTCATTGAAAGGTGGATAAATATGAAAGTTTTAGTTATTGATGTTGGTGGTACTAATATAAAAATCAAGGTATCTAATAAAGATGAAGTGCGAAAATTTCCTTCTGGCACAGATATTACTGGTAAGCAAATGGTTGCTGATGTGTTGGAAAACTCCAAGGATTGGGCTTATGATTGTGTAACCATTGGTTTTCCTGGCCCGGTTGTTAATGGGAAAATCAGAAACGAACCTGTTAACCTTGGGCCAGGTTGGGTGAATATTGATTTTGAAAAAGCTTTTGGAAAACCAGTTCGAATTATCAATGACGCTGCGATGCAGGCATTAGGTTGTTATGAAGGTGGAAGAATGTTGTTTCTTGGTCTCGGCACCGGATTGGGAACAACTTTGATTGTTGATGGTGTGGTTGCTGCGCTTGAAGCTGGGCACCTGCCGTTCAAGAAAAATAAAAGTTTCGAGTATTATGTTGGCGTAAAAGCATTAAATCGCTCCAGTCGTAAACATTGGCAAGATAATGTATTCGAAGTTATTAAATTGCTTAAAGATGCGATGGTAGCTGATTATGTGGTGCTAGGTGGCGGGAATATCAAAAAGCTGGATTCTTTGCCCGAGGGAGTCAAAAAGGGTGACAATAGTTTTGCATTTTTAGGGGGCGTTCGTTTTTGGGATAACAAGGTACCCGAAAAAGCGAAAAATAAAAAATAGCCTGTAGTTAAGTTGTTTTAATTTGTGGCATAGCTTGTGTGTATTTTCTTTAATAAATTAAAGTAAGTACCATAAGCTATTAGAATTAGTTGTTTAATCAAATCAAGGGCGCTTAAATGTCAGATTACATCTTTACAATTGAAAACCTTATTAAGGCTTACGGTAAGAAAGAGGTTTTAAAAAACATCTGGCTTTCTTTTTACCCTGGGGCCAAAATTGGAGTCATTGGTTCAAATGGAGCAGGGAAAAGCTCACTTCTTCGAATTATGGCACTTCAAGACAAAGATTTTATTGGCTCTGTTCGAGCTGCCCCTAATATTACGATTGGGCATGTCCCCCAAGAACCCCGTCTAAATGAGTCTAAAGATGTTCTTGGAAACTTGGAAGAAGCGGTGGAGCCTATACGAAAATTATTAATCCGAAGCGAAGAACTTGGTATGAAATTTGGCGAAGATCTTTCCCCAGAAGAAATGGAGAAAGTTCAGGCTCAATTTGATCGCGTTCAAGATGCCATTAACGCCGCCGATGCTTGGGATCTTGACCGTAAACTAGAAATGGCAATGGACGCCATGAGGTTACCTCCCCCGGACGCTAAGATTTCTCAATTAAGCGGTGGCGAAAAGCGAAGAGTTGCACTGTGTAAAACATTGCTTGAAAGCCCCGATATTCTTCTGCTTGATGAGCCAACTAATCACCTTGATGCCGAAGCCGTTGCTTGGCTTGAGAAAACCCTTAAAAATTACCCTGGAACAGTGGTATCGGTAACCCATGACCGGTACTTTTTAGATAATGTTGCGCAATGGATTTTGGAATTGGATCGCGGACAGGGGATTCCATGGAAAGGGAATTATTCTTCTTGGTTGGAACAAAAAGAAGCGAGACTTGCCAGAGAAGAGAAACAAGAAACAGCTAGGAAAAAGGCGCTTGCAAGAGAACTCGAGTGGGCAAGAATGGCCCCTAAAGCTCGTATTGCTAAAAATAAGGCCCGCCTTAGTGCTTACGAAAAACTGGCAAGTCAGGAATATGAAGAACGAGAAGATGAGCTTGTTATGCAGATTCCACCCGGACCTCACCTTGGTGATCTTGTGGTTCGTGCTGAAGGTGTTCGAAAAGGCTATGGTGATAAGGTCTTGGTGGAAGATCTTAATTTTAATCTTCCCAAGGGCGGGATTGTCGGAATCATCGGGCCTAACGGCGCAGGTAAAACCACTCTATTCCGCATGATTGTTGGCGAAGAAAAACCAGACTCGGGTACCCTTCGCGTTGGCGAAACGGTTGTTCCTGCTTATGTTCAGCAAGGTCGCGATACCTTGGTAGATACAAATACTGTGTTCGAAGAAATTACAGGCGGCACAGATTATATCATGCTTGGTAAAACCAAGGTTGCTTCCCGTGGGTATGTTTCGCGCTTCAATTTTAAAGGTCAGGACCAACAAAGGCGAGTTGGAGAATTATCAGGCGGGGAGCGCAACAGGGTTCACCTTGCAAAGCTTTTACGCAGTGGTGGAAATCTCTTGCTGCTCGATGAACCTACCAATGACTTGGATGTTGATACTTTACGGGCACTTGAAGAGGCTCTTTTAAATTTTGGTGGTTGCGCTGTTGTTATCAGCCATGATCGCTGGTTCTTAGATAGGATTGCAACACATATTCTTGCTTTCGAGGGCGATTCAAAAGTGGTTTGGTGTGAAGGCAATTATCAAAATTATGAAACCCAAAGGCGTCAGCGCATGGGTGAAGATGCAGATAAACCTAAACGCTTTAAATATCGGAAACTTTAACGCTTTCAGCGTTTATAAACTAATCCAAAGTTGGGCCACTTTTCGGGCTTCGGGAAGTGGTTTGAAATTGGATATCACTCTTTTGCTTTTCTCGAACGATTTTTTCGGATTTCAAATCTAAAGCCTTATCGTTCCTAATTGAATCATTTGTGCGGAATCCGATTGCCATGATTATTATCATTAATAATCCGGAGGCGAGTCCAAGTTTGGTTTCTTTGCACATGATTGGTAATCTGTGATAATTGGAATAAAACCCAATTAACTATGCAATATAAAGCAAACCAAAAGTGGTATGACTTGAGGGAATTGTAATTATTAATCAGGTGTTCAAGTAAAATAGGCGTTAAAAAACTTTTAATCGTTAGGTTTGTTATTCTTTGACATTCCGAAAGTCGTTGTTAATTCGAAAAGGGATTTCCGATACATATTAAACTTTTTCGAGTTCGTATTAGCAAATGATCCCTAGAAACCGCTGGCGATGCAATCACTCCTTCCCCAAGGATGTTTTTTGCTACTACAGTGAATGTTTTTGTAGCTTCCACGATTGTGCAAACTCCCTCTAGATTAGTGAAGTAAATCTTTCCATTACACGCAAGAGGGCTGGATTTGTAATCGCCGCCTATTCGTTCGTTCCAATAACTAGTGCCATTATTTGCGTCCAAACATTGAGCAAATCCATTGTCACTAATAATGAAAATAAGGCCGTTAGTGCCTACCGGGCAGCACGAATCTGGAGTGTTTTTAGTGTACTCCCAAGCTGCTTTTTCGTTGGTCGGAAGCCCTGAAGATTTATCTAAATTGATTGCAACTAATGGGCCTCGCATTCCTTGAGTTGCAAAAACTGTGTTTTGTTCAATGGTTGGCCCAGTTATTGTTCTACCCCCATTAAGGCCTTCTTTTTTCCAAAGTTGTTTACCGGTATTTGGGTCGTAGGCATCTAATTGATTTCCGCCCATAAGAATAATTTGAGTCTGATTTGCAGCCTTGTGGTAAATCGGTGTAGTGTAAGAATCGCAAGATTCTGCCTTCGCAATGGTCTTACGCGTAGTTTTCCACACTTCTTTACCGGTATTAAGTTCGTAAGCTATGAGAAAACTTTGGGCTTTTTCTCCTTCGAGATCATCTAGAGAATCTTGCATGACTGTGCAAATTACTAAATTATCATGTATTAAAGGGCTGTTTGCATAACCCCACCAGATTGTAAAAACTCCCTGATCTTTCTGAAGATTCTTTTTCCAAAGGATAGTCCCTTCGAAATTTGCACAAGCTAAATCCCCATTACCAAATAGAAAGACTACAGCTTTTCCATCCGTTACCGGAGAAGGGCTAGCAAGATTATGAAGTTTGTGGAATTTTTGTCTTCTTCGTTGATCGCCAGGTTTCCCTCGAAGTGGATCACGAATTGCTTCACCTGTGCTTAATTCTTTAGACCATAAATTCTTTCCTGTTTTGAAGTCAAATTTTAGTGCCAATAACTTTTCACCGTCTTGCGCGGTAAGAAAAACCGAATCGCCCCAAATGCAAGGGGAACTAGCTCCATCCCCAACAACGGGTACTTTCCAAGCTACATTTTCTTTGTCGGACCATTTTGTGGGAAGTAATTTCGAAGAGGAAACAGAGTTTCCATTAGGGCCACGCCAAGAAGGCCAGTTGGTGTCAGAAAAAACGGTTTCACTTGTTACCAAAGTAACCAGTAAAAGAAGAACTACTTTGCCCAGATTTATATTAAACATGACACCCTCGATTTTGATAATTAATCAAGGATAATCAAAAGTGGACAAATAAGAAATAAAAATGATAAGCAAAAGATTTGATAAGGGTGAGTGAGGGGAATTGAACCCCCGACCTTCAGTGCCACAGACTGACGCTCTAACCAACTGAGCTACACCCACCATATAGGGTAATCTTAATTCCTTCTGTAACAAAGGCAAGGTAATGTAGGGAAACTCGGTGAAATTCCGGAAAAATTACCAAAAAAACAAGAAAGAGAGGATTAAATATAAGGGTAAGAAGAGAATAAAGGCCAAAAAGGCATAAGTAAAGAAGCTAGGCATCTTAATCTGGTTTTTTTCGGCCATGGCTTTAATAAGGAAATTCGGTCCATTACCAATGTAAGTGTTAGCGCCCATAAAAACCGCCCCGCAACAAATCGCCGCCAAAATACCTGGTTTTGAAAACGAAAGGGAAGCAATTCCTTCATCGCCCGCAGCAAGTGTTGTAAAAGCAAGAAAAGTTGGCGCATTGTCGAGAATCGAGGATAGGCCTCCCGTGATCCAGAAATATTGCCAAGCGTGATCAAGCGCTAATTTCGAACTATGCTGCCTTAATATTTCCAAAGCCGGGATCATAGTAATAAAAATTCCAACAAACAAAATTGCTACTTCACGAATGGGCAACCAAGAAAATCCATTGGTTCGCCTGATTAAATTTGGTGTTGTTGCGAACGCCAACGCAGCTACAAGCAACTGGGCAAGCGCTGCAGGAATAATAGGCAATGTAAGATTCTTAACTGGAAGTATTCCCCCTGCCAATGATCCTAATGGTTTCCCAATAGATGGGGATTGAAGTAATACAAGAAAAAGTAACAGTCCCAGAAATATAAAATTGCGCTTCCCAAAAAAATGAAAAACTTCATCATCGGCATTTTGGTGAGAGTTAAATGCAACATGATCCTTGCGCCAGTAATAAAAATCAACTAGTAGAAAAGTTATTAAAAGATAAGTGTTTGCAACTAACCATTGGGGCCAAAGAGAGATTGTCCAAAAGAAATCGATTCCATTAAGGAACCCTAAAAACAAGGGCGGGTCGCCCAAAGGTGTTAAAAGTCCTCCCATGTTTCCGACGATGAAAATAAAAAATAATACGAGGTGAACCTTATGGTTTCTGTTTCGGTTGGCGTAAATGTAAGGTTTAAATAAAAGAATACTTGCGCCTGTTGTACCTAAAAAATTTGTAAGCAATGCTCCGCAAGCAAGTAATGCCGCATTTAATAAAGGGGTTGATTTCCATTTGAACTTTAAAACAATGCCGCTTGAAACAACATAAAGCGAGCCAATTAAACTCATAAAACATAAATAGTCTACAAGGCTATGTTGGAAAGCATAAAGGCTTTGGGAATTTGTGGATTCCCTGATACACCAAAGATAAATAACAACAGGTAAAGACAAAAGCAAAAGTACAATGCTTTTGTTTTTATCTGACTCCCAAAAATGGTGAAAAAACATTGGGCCTACTGCGATCAAAAGTAATACACAGGCAAAAGGGATTGCGGAAAACCAAGAAACTTGGGTATCGCCAGCCCATCCTGTCCCGAAGAGAATCAAATTGAAATTAAATAACATTGTTAAATCCATTCTAATTATTAGGTTCTTTTTTCCAAGAAGATGCATTTTGAAATAGATGCAAACTATCCGTAAAATTCAATTGCAAGTCCCTTCGCCAGGCCCAATAGCGATCCAACTGCCAGAGAGGAATTAACGGAAGTTCCTGTTCAAAAAGAGAGATCATGATTTTTTTTGAAGCAAGCATTTCTGGAATAGTTGAAGCAAGCATGGTTGTTTTTGCAGTATCAAGTAAAGCTTGCAATTTTTGATTATGTTGGAGTTCTGTGTTATTGCTGCGGAAATAATTGAAAAGCAAAGGGTATAAAGAACAATTGTCGTCCGAATAATCATGCCATGCATAAGCAAGTTCGTAATCTCGGTCTTCGATGGTTTTTTTTAAGTACAAGCTTGGATCGATAGGTTCTGGGATTACATCAATAGCAATTGTGGATTTGATTTGAGATGCTAACAAATCAATAGCCTGTGTAGTTTTTGCATCACCGGAGGGGAATTTTAACGAAATGGGGGTCTTAATTTGTCTGGGAACATTTTCAGCAGCCTGAGTTTGAAGAATTTTCGCTAAATCTTGCGACCAAGCGCTATCGGACTTTTCTAAACCATTTGTAAAAGAATAATCCTTGGGGAAAATTGATTCTAATGCCTGATGTGCAGTTCCTTTTTCAGAACCTATCCAAACATCAGCGAGGATTTTTGATCTTAACAAAGAATGAGCTATGGCTTTTCTTATCTCAGGTGATTTTAATACCCCTTTATCAGGGTTTACTGCAATAAAATAAACTCGTTTGTTGGGAAGCGAACTACCAGTCTGGGCGAAGTTAATAGGTAGGTTGTTATTTAGTTTTTTAATTTTTGTGATGTCTTGAAAGTTCAAATCAACTGCAAGATCAATTTTTCCTGTGATGAGATCATCCACCGGGTTGTTTGATTTGTAAAATCGGATTTCTGGGATTATAGGTTTGCCAATATTTTCTTTTCGGAAACTATAAAAAGGCTGCGCTTTGAAAACTAAATGTTCTCTACCAAGTTCGGTCCCTTTGCTCGAAAATCTGTAAGGACCGCTACCATTTTTCGTGTTGTTTTCTTGGATGATTTTAAAATCAAAAAATGCGAAAGGATCAAGAATTCCACTTTTAAACTTTACTTCAAAACTATTTGTGTCGTTGTTATTCCAATTAAACAATATGCTTTCGTCGGAGTAGAACCAGGAAAGACTTTTGTTTTTTTTCATGCTCGCTTGGATTTCTGGAGCTGTCACTGGTTTTCCATCAGACCAGAAACTTGATGGTATAAGATTGAAAGTAACCCCATTTCGGGTAGGTGTTATTTTTGAGGATGCAATCACCTGAATTGTGCGAGAATTACCATCAACGTTAGTTTCTTTTCTGAAGAGTGAATCATAAATCAAATCAGCAGCATGAATTTCAGAGTCATTTAATAAGCCCTCACTGTTAAATTGAGGCAGTTTTGGTAATCCGACTTTTAGTGTTTCTTTTTGAGGGCTTATTTTTTCAAGTAAGTGTCGTGCTTTAATGTGGTCAGGTTGCAGTTCAAGTGCCCTTAGTAAAAACTCCTTTGTTTTTTCAGGGGGTATTTTTCCTAGTGAACTTTCAGCTTGCTTATAAAACATGTCTGATTTTTTTCTTAATAAATTTAATAATGGCTTGTCGCTGTCGTTTGAATAAAGTTTTGATTCAAGGAATAGAAATACAGACAGTAACTCTTTTGTTTTTGAAGTTATTAGCCCTGATTGGTTTGAACCGTCAATGACATCAACCAAATAGGACGAAAGTTTTTGTAAAGTTTCTTTATCAGGGGAACCTGAAGACAATTTAGAAATTTCGAAAAGTGCCTGATCCCAGTCTTTTTTATCGGTGTAAACTTGAATCTTGCTGATTCGAATTGAAAGAAGTTTGGAGGCTAGAATTTTGCGCATATTGCCCCAGCCTTCCCCAGTTCTTTTTTCTGTAGCAATTGCGGAATCATGCAAGCGCAATCCTTTTTCTAGAACTTCTTCTGCAAGTATTAAACGATCAAAAAACTCAATGCTTGAACTGTATTCATTGGTGTCTAAGGAGATACGACCTTCAACAAATTTTTGAACTGTTTCTGCAAGTGTTTCTTCAAAAAACTTAATTTCTTTAATCGCAGTTGGGCCGGTTGTTACTAGTTCTTTGAAACTGAAATTCTTATCGATTACCCTTAATCTTAAAATAACTTCGTCTGATGCTGGTAATTTAAAAAACTTACTTATTGGCTCTACTTTGTATGTCGTAATTGGCCTGAAAGGATGTGTGACCGTAATAGTATCAAAAGGATTTTCAGGGATTTTTAAAAAAGTAATTGCGATAGTTGAAGATAAGTTGATGGTTTTTGTTTTGTTTCTGTCATTAGCCGATTCGAATGCTTTCCAGTAATCTTTGTTGATTGTTATGTTTTCAGTTTCTTCTATTTCTTTCGTTATCTTTTTTTCTTGCGATAAAATAGTAAAAGAGAAAAAAGTATAAAGAAGAATGAGTGCCAGTAATTTTTGGCCTAATAAGAACTTGTTCTTAATTATTTCTATGGGCATCATTTTTAATCGCTGGAAATTACATGCCATTTTGTTGTCTGATCTATTAATTGAGTTATTATAGTGTAAAATCTAATTGTTAAGTATTATTTGATGATATATTTTCATGAGGTTTCTAATGTCGAAAAAGACAGCAAAAACAACTGTTGTTGCTTTTAAAGTTGAACAAGAACTTGCCGATCTCTTAAACAGCCTTCCCAATAAAAGTGCGTTTATTCGTAAAGCTATAGCTGCCCAATTAGGTGTTTCTTGCCCTTTATGTAAAGGAGCAGGGGTTGTTACAAGGGCGGTTAATGATCATTTTGTTCCGTTAATTGAAGAATTTAAACATCAATCGTGTGTTAGTTGTGGCAACAAGATAGAAGTGCCGGTTGAAGCTGAAGATATGGATAAAGAAAGCCGGTCACGTTTAGAACAATTTCTTTTGGGCGGACCGCTATACTGTAATGCTTGTTACGAGATTGCACCAAGTTGTGACGATTGTGGCTGGCATATCGATAAAGAACAAGAGGAACAACATCACCTCAAGAGCCATTGTGGTGATGAGTGTGATATTTCTCATGAAGAAGTAACACCGTAAGTTTAAAATAGCAGTTTTTTAATGGCCTTCTTTGACCATGTTTCGTGACCAAGCGGGTATTTCTACTACTAAATCTTGGGTTCCATTAGGTACGCATTGGCAACCCAATCGAGATTCAATAGTTAGTCCCCGGGCTTCATCTAACATGTCTTGTTCATCATCTGTTGATTCATTGCAACTTTTTAAGCCTTCTTTAACAATTACATGACATGTGGAACAGGCGCAAACGCCCCCGCAGGCATGATCAATATCTACGCCTGCAGCATAGGCTATATCTAAAATACTACCGGGCAATCCTGTTCGATTGTAAGGGATTTTTGTAGGATCCACTTCGAAAGTTTTATTGTCAGGCAGAAAAGTTATATTGAATTTCTTCTTGGGTTTTTCAAATTTTGCTTGTTCGATATATGGATTTACACCAGCCATGAAAGCCCCCTGAGTTATACGCATACATTTCTATTTGTTATGTTAGAGGCTTAGGTGATACTTAGCAATTGTTTATGCGCAGCGACGCAATTCGGGAGTTGGGTTTTCAGGTGATTTATTTCCTGTAATTAGCCATTTCTTTAGCTCGCTACGCGATGTTTTTCTGTTCTTTTGTATGGTATATCGTGTTTTTATGAATGCGGGCATGTTGAAAAGCAAAGAGGCAAGAACATTGAAATATGTTTTAGCTATTTTTAATTTTTCTCTTTGTACAATTCCTAAAAGTAGGCCTTGAGTTACTCGGATGCATGATTTTATTGAGACTATTGTAAAACATTTTAATGCCATTCCCAGTGGGGCGTTTTTGAGACTGATCAATGCCCTATTTCGTTCTACATGAAAAGTAAAAAAATCTGACCATTCACCAGAACTGCCACAATGTATGTGGTAGACAACTGTTTCAGGTGTATAAACACAGCGCCAATTTTCAAGTTTAGCACGCCATGCGAGGTCTAAGTCTTCGTAATACATGAAAAGTCGTTCATCAAAATTTCCTATTTCGTGTAACATTTTTTTTCTTAGAAGCACCGATGCCCCGCATGCCCCGAAAACATCCTCTTTCAGATTATATTGGCCTATATCTTTTTCTCGGAACCCTCGATCGTTTCCTCTACCATCGCTCAATAATTGCAACCCAGTGCTGTTAATGGTTTGCCTATCTGCATGGAAAAGAATTTTGCAGGTGACTAATCCGATGGCTTTAGACTCTAGCATTGTAGCAACCAGCGTCGAAAGCCAATTCTCGGGAACTTCTGTGTCATTGTTGAGCAGGGCAAAGAACTCCCCATTTGCATTATCAAATCCAAGATTATTGCCTGCTGCAAAGCCCAGATTTTTTTTAGCTTCGATAATCTTTACTTCCCGCCAATTATTTCGAATGAATTCAATTGAACCATCTGTTGATCCGTTGTCTACAAGAATGACTTCATACCTTGATGACGGGTAACTCTGATTTTTAAGTGAAGCAAAGCAGTTTTGGAGGAATCGTAGGCCATTGTAATTCACAATAATTACAGAAATATAAGGGAAGGTTTCATTCTCAGGTTTGTTATTAGATGATGTCATGGTTTTAATTTTTTGTTGTACGAATGCTTGGGGTTTCTGACTCTGGGTTTAAATTGGGGCTGTAAAATTCATCACCAGCCATCAATTGCTTATTCCATTTAGATTTAAAGTAATTGATCTCTCTTTGAAAGCGGGAGATTTTTTCCGGAGTGTCTTCTGGGCCGCGTGTCTTGGATTCAAAATGGGTGTATTCTGCATGAGGTGTCCATACTACAGAGTACCCACTTTCTCGAACTTTTAGGCACAAATCTATATCGTTAAATGCAATTGCGAGATTTTCATCGAAGCCATTCACTTCATCAAATGTTTTTCGCTTAATCATCAAGCATGCCCCTGTCACACAGCTTAGATTTCTAATGGTTGCCATGCGGAATCCGTAACCTAATTTCCCCTTTGGAGTATGTCTTAGGGTGTGGCCCGCAATTCCAGTCATACCCAATACAACGCCTGCGTGTTGGATTGTGTTATCTGGATAAAAAAGAGCTGCCCCAACTGCGCCTGTTTCAGGCCGGATGGCGTGTTCAGCTAAACGGAATAAGTTTTCTTTTTTAAGTGATTCAATGTCGTTGTTTAAAAACAGAAGTAATTCCCCGGTGGCCAATTTGGCACCATAATTGTTGATTGCTGCATAACTGAAGGGTTTTGTCCAATTGATGATGTTGAATCGTGGGTCTTGTTTAAGTTTTTCATAAAGCTGAAATGTTTCGGTATCAGTGCTGCCATTTTCCAAGATTAAGATTTCTAGATTTGGATAGTTCTCTGCAAGGATGGAATCCAAACAAGTGCGTAGGGTATTTGCTTGATCTTTAGAAGGGATAATAATCGATATCAATGGCCATTCGGTTGGGTGATAAATTGCTTGATAGAGTCCTGTTGCCAAACCGTTAGAAGCCTGGCCAGAAAGGTTGCAACGATCAAGGTGTTCTTGAAGAGCTCTTCTGCCTGCATCGTGGGCATAATTTTTAGCGTTTGGGTTACCTGCAGTGGAAGCAGGGTGAACACGCCAATGGTAGAGTATTTTTGGGATATGCACAATTTCGCGAGCTAATTCGCATGCTCGTAAAACAAGATCGTAATCTTGCGAACCATCGAATCCTTTGCGAAATCCACCAGTTTTATTAATGATTTCATTACGGAATACCAAAAGATGACAGATGTAATTATGGCTTCGTAATGTATCCCATCCAAAGGAAGGCTTGAATGTAGGGCTGAACCTTTTTTTGCCATTTGCATTAATAAAATCTTCATCGGAGTAGAGAATATCGATTTTTGTTTCAGGTTGTTGTAATCGTGTGACAACTTCGTGCAATGCAAATGGGGCCAAGGTGTCATCGTGATCAAGGAGCGTAATAAAATCTCCTGAAGCAAGATGAAGTGCAGCGTTTGAGTTTCCTGCGATGCCAAGATTTTTGTCAAGAAACGCAAGTCGAATTCGGTTGTCTGATCGGGCATAATCCGTCAAGATTTTTTTTGTTTGCTGGGAGGAGCTATTCCCATCTGCGATACAAAGTTCCCAATTCCCATATGTTTGAGCGCGGACGGAATCGATCATCTCTTTTAGACAATGTGTCGGGGTATTCCACGTAGGAGTCACAATGCTTATTTTGGGCTGATACAAGAATTGATGTTGTCGTTGTTGTAAAAGTTCAGCGTTATTAGGTTCGTTGAGGAGGATCCACTTTTCATAATTAGAGTGTAGCTCTACATTTCCTAATTGAGATTTTCTAGAGGTAATAAAGTTCCATGAATTTTTTAGGAGAGAAAAGGTGCCTGCAAGCATTTTTGATTGAATAGAGAGTGGTGGAAAACAAGTTTTAAACGATGGATCAAGCTTTTTGAGTATTTTCCAACCAAGATGGTTATCGATATTTTGTAATTGCAATCGGAGTTGAAGAAGCTCGTTATCTTTTTGTGCCAGACAAGCACTCAAGAATTGTACATGATCGTAGGCGGGTTCAGTGATATTAGAGTGCTGTTCCTCTGCAACGATTTTAAAGGAAGCAGGGCTCGCGAGGTCAACGGGGTACTTTTTAGCTTCCATGGAATTGCCTAAATAAAAGCAATGTAACTTATTTAAACACTAAGGCTTAAATAGCATGGAAGCGAAAAAATTGGCAAGAGGAAAGGCTATTTGCGCCATTCGTCGATAAGGGACGCTACTAGCCCAGTCCACCCAGTTTGGTGAGGTGCGCCAAGTCCTTCGCCGGTATCACCATTAAAATATTCGTAAAATAGGATGTAATCATTCCAATTGGGGTCATCTTGGAATTTTTTGTATCTGCCATGAACAGGGCGTGTACCATTTTTATTTCTAGCAAAAATTTTGATTAGCCTGTCAGCAAGGTCTTTAGCCATTACTTGGAAGGTGATGGAAGACCCGTGAGAAGCTGGGGTGCTGACAGCGAACCTAGGTCCAAAAGCTTTGCCTAATTTGCGGATGGATTCGATAAGTAAGAAGGAAGTCGGGAACCAAATTGGTCCACGCCAGTTGGAATTACCCCCTTTAAGTTTTGAATCACTTTCCGCAGGCTCGTAGCCAACCGAGATGCCATCATAAACAAAAGGATTTTTAGCGTGAGCTTTTGAAAGGCTTCGAATACCAAAATCAGAAAGGAATTCAGATTCGTTATAAAGCCTGTGCATAAGTCTGGAAAGTTGGTTTTCATCGACAATGGTAAGGGCATAAGAAACCTTGCCATCTTCTTCGGTTTTATGCACCACATTTTTTACAAGATCTTGTCTGTTTTTAATAAACCAAAGAAAGTTGTTGGTAAATTCTTTGAATGGTTTGACCCATTCCAACTCAATTCGTTCGACAGCAAATAAAGGAACAAGGCCAACTAGAGATCGTAATCTGAATTTTTTAAAGTTTCCATCTGGGAAACGAAGAACATCATAGAAGAATCCGTCTTCTTCATCCCAAAGTTGATAATCGCGGTTGCCCATGTGCTTCATTGCGCCAGCAACATAGGCGTAATGTTGAAAGAACTTAATTGCAAGGCCTTCGTAAACTCGATTTTCTTTGGCAAGTTCGAGAGCAATGCGCATTAGGTTAAGGCAGAACATACCCATATACCCGCCCGCATCGGATTGTTCAAGAACAGAGCCGTCCGACATTTTCATGCTGCGGTCGACAACAGTAATGTTATCCATGCCCAAGAATCCACCTTCAAACACATTATTACCTTGGCTGTCAACCTTATTGATCCACCAAGCAAAGTTGATGATAAGTTTGTGGAAACATCGTTCGAGGAAATCGCGGTCAGCTTTTCCTGTTTGGGTGCGCTCCATGTTGTACACGCGCCAAACCGACCAAGCATGAACAGGAGGATTAAGATCTGAGAATTCCCATTCATAAGCGGGTATCTGCCCGTTGGGGTGCTGGAATTGCTCAAACAAAAGGAAATAAAGTTGTTCCTTGGCGAATTTAGGATCAACCCTGGCGATAGCAGGACATGTGAAAGCAAGATCCCATGCAGCAAACCAAGGATATTCCCATTTTTCGCAAGGTATTAACACGCGAAGCGAATTAAGATGTCGCCAATGTTGATTGCGAATGTTTTTTCTGGACTGAGGCGGTGGCGCATCAGGGTTATCACCATCCAGCCAAGTGTTTACATTGAAAATATAATTTTGTTTGGTCCAGAGTAGTCCACTAAAGGCCTGTCGCTGAATCATTTTTTCATCGGCAGTTGCTTCGGGTGGGTGAATGGATTGATAAAATTCGTCGGCTTCCTCTTTTCGGGTTTTGATCGTGGAATCGACATCTGCCAGGGGTCTGCTAAGGGTGACATTATCGGAAAGCCTCAAATGTAAAACTTGTGTTTCGCCTGGGGCAATGGCAGGGAAGTGATAGCAGAATGTAGATTTGGTTCCTTGATGTTTTGGGTTGATGGTGTTTTCGCCATTAACAATATGCCGATGGAAAGCATCCTTGGTGAAGGGTTTTCTGGATAAGTTATCTTTCCCAAAAATAACAGGGCCGTTGGTTTCATTGTAAGTAAAAAGAGACATGCCGTTTCTGGGGCCATAAAGAATGCGTTGGCCTAGTCGGTAGTATGCAGGAATATCTTTAAGAGTTTCTACCTGAGAATCATCAGCCAAGATGCTAATGAACCCGGGGCCTTCAGGCCCTTGAGAAATTAAAGGCTCAGGGTTACCTTCAGGAGTCCAAGCATTTTTATCCCATGCCCAAGTGTTACGATACCAAAGGTGGGGAAGAATATAAAGCGGGGCAGGGTCTGGGCCACGATTAGAAGCCTCGATGCGAATGCAGAAATCTTCGGTAGTAGTCTTGGCGTATTCAATGCTTATATCAAAGTAGCGGTTTTCATCGAATATGCCTGTATCAAGAAGTTCGTACTCCTCGCCTTTGCCTTCTCTACCGCGATTAACAGTAACTAAATTTTCGTAGGGGAATTCGCCTTGGGGATATTTGTAAACATATTTCATGTAAGAATGCGTGGGAGTATTATCCAAGTGGAAGTAATATTCTTTTACATCTTCTCCATGATTGCCTTCTTCGGAAGTAAGTCCAAAAAGGCGTTCTTTAAGGATTGCATCTTTGCCGTTCCAAAAAGCGGGAGCGAAGCACAAAAGTTGATAGCGATCGCAAATCCCTGCGATACCATCTTCACCCCAGCGATAGGCTTTGCTTCTGGCAAAATCGTGAGGTAGGTAACCCCAGGCATTTCCATCTGCACTGTAATCTTCTCTTACCGAGGCCCAAGATCGTTCGCTAACATAAGGCCCCCATCGCCTCCAGCCAGATACATCATCTTGTATTTCGTTGAGTCGTTGTTGTTCTTGCGTAGTCATAATATCTCCCAGCCTAATTGCAGTACAATAGAATGTTTATGATCAACTTTGTGAGTTGGTAAAACAAGGTAAATGAACAAAAAAGTCGTTAAATATGAATTAATCTGGTGGCATAATTGGAAGCACCGATAAGTGGTGCCTCGGGGTTTAGTGCAACTTGAATGGGAATGGATTTCATAAGACCAAGAAATCGCCCTTTAGCAAAGAATCCGTCGAGGAATTTACCGTTATTCATGAATGGGAGGATTTTAGGGGCTATACCGCCTCCAATAAATACCCCGCCTGTTCCCAAGCATTTTAAAGAAAGATTCGAAGCTTCCTTGCCATAAATAGAAACAAAAAGGTTTAAAGTAGCAACGGCAGCAGGGTCCGAATTAGCCAAAGCCATTTGGGAAACGACTGCACTGGAATCAGGCTCGGCTTTAAGTCGAAGAGTCAGTGCCTCGGTGGGCTTTTCAACCCCGGTTTCAGTCAGGAATCGGAAAATATTAAAGAGCCCAGGCCCTGATAAGATTCGTTCATAACTGACGTGGTCGGGGTAGTGCTGCCTGAGCCAAAGGAATAAATCGATTTCGAGATTGTTGGTGGGTGCGAAATCGCAATGGCCTCCTTCGGAAGCAGAGGGATGGTATTTTTCGCCGTCCCAAAAAAGAATTGCTTCGCCAAGGCCAGTACCAGCGGCAATGACAGCAATATTTCCGCAGGTGCCATTTTTGCATTCTGGGTTCAAGTGGACTTTTTCAGTAGGGTTGAGAAAAAGCATGCCAAAAGCTGCAGCTTCGAGGTCGTTTAAAAGCTTGACTTTTTTAGCTTTTAAAAAGTCTGCAAGTTTATGTTCATCAAGTTCCCAAGGTAGGTTCGTGGTTTTACATTTTCCGTCAATAACAGCGCCAGCTACACCAAAGCAACCTGCTTCTATAGTAAGATTTTTTTCATCCACGAGAAATTTTTCAAGGATTTCTTCGAGGCTTTTAGGGCCCTTGCTAGGGAACACAGCTTGGCGAATCAGTTTTAATTTTCCCGCTTCTAATGCATAAAGTGCTAGAACAGTTTTTGTACCACCGATATCACCAGCAATAATCATTTGGATAACTCCGGGAAAAAGAAGCACATTTATAATTAGACTATGGAACTTAGGATTTTTTTTGTGGCAAAATCAATGCCACCCTTATCACCAAAGATTGCAGAACCTGCAACTAGAACCCCAGCTCCTGCACTTACCACCAAAGGTGCAGTTTGGGCATCAATACCCCCGTCTACTTCAATTTCGATGGCAAGGTTTTTCTGTTTGATGATGGCGCTTAATCGGCTAATTTTATCTAGAGTTTCAGGCAGGAATTTTTGTCCGCCAAACCCTGGGTTTACTGTCATTATTAGAACCAGATCCAACTTGGGCAATATTTCTTCAAGAACAACCAAAGGCGTTGCAGGGTTCAGTGCTACACCTGCTTTTTTACCAAGCCCTTTGATGTGCTGAATTGTGCGATGAAGATGCGGAGTGTTTTCGGCATGAACGATAATGCTGTCAGATCCTGCATGAGCGAAGGCATCAAGTAAATTGTCCGGAGTGTTGATCATCAAATGTGTTTCAAAGCACAACTTTGTCGCTTTGCGTATGGATTGAATCACAGGGATGCCAAAACTAATGTTAGGGACAAATTGCCCGTCCATAACATCAATATGAATGCGATTAGCGCCAGCAGCTTCAGCCTGGGAAATCTGATCGCCAAGGGTGGTGAAATCTGCAGCAAGAATTGAAGGGGCCAGCAAAGCTTTAACGATCGGCATATTAATCTCGATAATTAAATGATTTAAGAAAGTCCGGCCGAGGAATCTGCATCAAGCAGCCAAAGTAAAGAACCATGAATCGGATTGATCCCTTGGGAAGGGTAAGTTTCAAGCGCTGGCTCGCCTTGCAGCACTTCTTTTAAAGCTGAAACTTTGTCTTTTCCTGCAACTAGAAAAATAATATTTTTAGCCTGATTGATCATTGGGTAAGTGAAGGTCATACGATTAGTGTTGAACTTAGGCACAAAATTTGGAACAACCCATCTGCTTTTTTCACACTGGGCGGTAGTACCTGGGAATAAGGAAGCCGTATGCCCATCAGGCCCCATGCCAAGATAAAGAAGATCAAATTGTGGCGGACTACCAGAGTTTGGAACGTTGAAGAAAGCTGCTATTTTATTTTGGTAATCCTGAGCAGCTTGATTGATGTCCGCCTTTTCAGCTTCCATCCTGTAGATCTGAGCTGGATTCGCTGGGATATGGGAAAGCAGTGCATCTGTAGCCATTTTAAAATTGGAGTCAGCATGCGTCGGTGGCACGCTTCGTTCGTCACCCCAGAAGAAATGGCACTTATCCCAAGGCACTTGTTTTTTATATTCATCTGAAGCCAGCAGAGAAAGCATCCCCTTCGGGGTGCTGCCCCCAGAAAGAACGACAGAGAATTTTCCGTTGGTTTTAATTGAAGAATTGCAAATGCGGACGAAATGAAGAGCGCCAGCTTCAGCAACAGAAGAAGCGGAATCAAGAACTTGAATTTCTCGGGCCATAATTGAATCCATAAAAGACTAAGTTGAAAAAACAGAAGGTTAAAGATAAAAGGCGCAATTCCACAATTAAGATTGGAAGTACGCCTTTCATTTTACAAAAGAAGGTGATTAACCCCCAGTAGGCTTTTCAAGATGCCCACCGAACTGGAAACGCATTGCAGAGAGAAGTTTGTCTTGGAACTCCGATTCTCCACGGGAAGCAAAGCGCTCATAAAGCGCAGTGGTAAGAACAGGAACAGGGACGCCTTCATCGATAGCGGCCTTGATCGTCCATCGACCTTCACCAGAGTCAGAAACCCTACCAGAAAACTTCTTGAGGCTTGGATCATCCACCAAAGAGATTGCGGTGAGATCAAGGAGCCAAGAAGCGATAACGCTACCGCGTCTCCATACCTCAGCGATGTCGCCAAGATTGAGATCGTATTGGTAGTGTTCAGGATTTCGAAGAGGTGTAGTTTCAGCATCAACTTCAGCGTGTTTTTTGCCGATGTTAGCGCTGTGAAGAACGCCCAAACCTTCAGCATATGCCGCCATCATACCGTATTCGATACCGTTATGAACCATCTTAACGAAGTGGCCAGCACCGTTAGGACCGCAATGAAGGTAACCGTCTTCTGCAGTTCCGGTCTTCGCTGGTCTGCCTGGAGTGCGATCAATGTTTCCAATTCCTGGAGCCAAGGTGGCAAAGATAGGATCAAGATGCTTGACGATAGCAGGTTCGCCACCGATCATCATACAATAACCGCGATCCAAGCCCCAAACCCCGCCGCTTGTACCAACATCGACGTAGTGGATGCCTTTTAAAGCGAGTTCTTTAGCTCGACGAATATCGTCGACATAGTAAGAGTTTCCGCCATCAATAAGAACATCGCCACTCGATAATAGAGGAACTAATTCATGGATGGTCTGATCAACCACGCCAGCGGGAACCATGAGCCAGATGATTCTAGGGGAGGGAAGTTTGCTTATCATATCAGCATAAGAAGAAGCCCCGGTGGCTTTCTTGGCTTCATATTTTTTAACGGTTTCTTGACTGCGGTCGAAAACGACGCAGGTGTGTCCGTGTCGAATGAGGCGCTCAACCATATTGCCACCCATTCTACCAAGCCCAACCATAGCGATATTCATTAAAGAACTCCAAATTTTAAAGGACAAAGTTACTTACGAAACAACTCTTTGGTAAGGTTGAAGTTGTTATCACCAACGAGAACAACATCAGCCATTTGAATGAAAAATCCGGTGTCAACAACCCCAGGGATAATCCGGATGGACATTTCGAGTTTGGCAGGATCAGGAGTAGGAGGAATAATACAATCAAGAATAAGATTACCGTTGTCAGTAATTCCTTGAGTGCCATTTTTCATCCAAATCTCGCCGTGAATGCCAAGCAAGTGAAGCTTATGTTTGACCAAAGCTGCGCCGAAAGGCACTACTTCGACAGGAAGTTTTCCCCTAGACCCTAGCGAGGAAACAATTTTGTCATCACCAACAAGAATGATGAATTTTTTTGCAGAAGCAGCAATGATTTTTTCACGAACCAGAGCCCTGCCATAACCTTTGATCAAATTAAGATTGGGATCAACTTCGTCAGCGCCATCAATTGCGCAAGAAATATTTCCAAGCGCTCCCTCGAGGGGAACAAGAGGGATATTTAAAGAACGAGCAAGGGAAGCTGAATCTTCAGAAGTAGGAACCCCCTGAACCTTAAAACCAGCTTTGACTTTTTCACCCAAGAGTTTGATAAACGCAGTAGAAGCACGGCCAGATCCTAGGCCGACAACATCTCCAGTTTTTATAAACTCAAGTGCTTTTTCGTATATGGTCATTGCTAGCTTGGTTACCCTTTATTGTTTGGACGCAAAGCCTTAAGCCTTTGCGTTTTTCTTAATTTGGTCTTTGGCTGCAGTAATAACAGCCTCTGGGGAGAATCCAAATTTCTTTTGCAATGCTTTGAGAGGAGCAGAAGCGCCAAAGCTCCGCATCCCGATGGTAACACCATCAAGACCAACAAATTTTTCCCAACCAAAAGTGGAGGCCATTTCAACAGCGACTCTGGCTCGAACTGCACGAGGGAAAACTTCTTCGCTGTAACCAGGATTCTTGGAACAATAATGGTTGTAGATTTCCCAAGATGGGATGCTTACAACTCTAGAATTAATTCCTTCTGCGACTAGTTTCTCGTGGGCTTCAATACACATGGAAACTTCACTGCCAGTTGCAATTAGAATTACATCAGGTTTGTTGCCCTTGGATGCATCAGCAAGAATGTAAGCACCACGCGCAAGACCATTTGCAGGAGCATATTTAGTGCGGTCAAGTGTTGGTAAATCCTGACGGGTAAGAATTAACACAATAGGTTCATGCTTGATTGGCATAATGAAGCGCCAAGCTTCTGCAACTTCATTTGAATCGCAGGGGCGAATCGTAGTAAGGCCGGGCATAGCACGTAACGATGCTAAATGTTCAATGGGTTGATGGGTCGGGCCATCTTCGCCTACACCGATGGAATCGTGTGTAAAGATGTATAGAACCGGGATTTCCATGATCGAACCAATACGGATTGCACCACGACCGTAGTCACTGAAAATAAGGAAGCCAGAACCGTAGGTGCGCACCTTACTAAGGTTCATACCGTTAAGAATAGCGCCCATTGCATGTTCGCGAATACCGAAGTGGAAGTTTCGTCCGAGGTAGTTATTGGCTTCGAAATCGCCAGCAGCTTCCTTGCCATCTTTCTTGAAAGTAAGCCTAGTTTTGGTGCTAGGTGCAAGATCTGCAGAACCACCGATAAGCCATGGTACATTAGGAGCAATTGCATTGAGGACTTCAGCGGAAGCAATACGGCCAGCTTTGCCTTTGGCGTCTGCTGGGTAAGTTGGGATATCTTTATCCCAGCCTTGTGGAAGTTCTCTCTTTTCCATCAATTCAAGTTGGTTAGCAAGTTCTGGATGCACTTTCTTATATTCTTGGAATAACTTGTTCCAAGCTGCGCTAGCATCAGCGCCTCGTTTGCCAAGAAGGTCTTGAAAATGCTGGTAAACCCCTTCTTGCACTTCAAAAGTTTTTTCGGGATCGATTCCGTAATTAATCTTGGCACCCTTGATGGCGGCTTCGCCCAAAGGTTCGCCGTGTGCTGAATGATGATCTTCCTTGCCGGGTACGCCCCAAGCAATTAAACTGTCTATGATAACCAAGGTTGGCCTATCAGAAGTGTGATGGAAGGCATTGATTCCGCGTTCGATCATATCGAGATCGTTGGCATCGGCAATGCGGGTTACATTCCAGCCAAGGCCGATAAAGCGGGTGGCAACATCTTCAGAGAAAGCAAGGCTAGTGTGGCCTTCAATGGTGATACGATTGTTGTCGTAAATCCAGCAAAGATTAGAAAGCTTTAGGTGCCCTGCAAGGGAGGCTGCTTCGTTGGAAATTCCTTCCATCATGCAACCATCGCCGCAAATGGAATAAACATTGTATTTGAAAAGTTCGAATCCTGGTCGATTGTAATAGGCAGCTAACCAGCGCTCAGCCATAGCCATACCAACAGAGGTTGCAAGGCCTTGACCTAAAGGTCCGGTGGTAGTTTCAACGCCACTAGTCCAATGATATTCTGGGTGACCAGGAGTTTTGCTGTCGAGTTGGCGGAAGTTTTTGATGGCATCCAGTGATACAGCGGGTTCATCAATAATGGAGTAGTTTTCTCCAACTGTTTTAACGCCAGCAAGGTGAATCATGGAGTAAATAAGCATTGAAGCATGACCAGCTGAAAGCACAAAGCGATCTCGGTTAGGCCAGATTGGGCTAGCAGGATCAAAGTTTAAGAATTTCTGCCAAATAGTGTAAGCTAGCGGCGCTAATGCAACTGGAGTTCCGGGATGGCCTGAATTCGCCTTTTGCACAGCGTCCATGGCTAAGGTGCGTATAGAATTAATTGATCTTTGTGCTGGTGTTTTGTTTCGATCAGAATGAAGAATTTCAGTTGCCACTTTATTAAAGCTCCAATTAGAAAAAATCTTATTACAACAGTCGATATGCGACTAAACCCGAATTTACTAATGGCTAAGCTAACGAACAAATATTTTATTACAAGTAAAAATCAAAATGATTTTCAATAAAGACTCAATGGATAAAATACGACAAATTTGTCTGTAAATAACTTTGTAAGGCACCTTTGTAAATTGTCTTTGTCTTGGGGTTTGATGGGTGCTATGCTCAGATTTGTTAATCACCGTGTTATTTTTCCCTTTGGTTTTATATGAAAGGAAATCCCTTGAACTCAAACTTAGACCGCAGGAGTTTTATTGGAAAATCAAGCGCAATTGTCGCTGCTGCAGCTTTTACTGGAACTGTAATTGCGCAAGATGATGCAGGCTTTGTTCTTCCAAAACTTCCCTATGCATACGATGCTCTTGAACCTTTTATCGATGCCAAGACTGTCGAAATTCATTACGACAAACACCATCGCACTTACGTAGCAAATCTCAACAAGCTGCTTGCAGGAAATAAAGATTTGATGAAGATGGATATTAATCAATTGGTTAGCAATATTTCCAAGGTGCCCGAAGCCATTAGGCAGGGTGTGACCAACAATGCAGGTGGCAATGCCAATCATATTTTGTATTGGGATGTCATGGGGCCAAAAGCGGGTGGAAACCCGACCGGTGCGATTGCCAAGGC
Source organism: Candidatus Kuenenia stuttgartensis (assembly GCA_945897965.1). GTDB lineage: Bacteria > Planctomycetota > Planctomycetia > Gemmatales > Gemmataceae > UBA969. The sequence continues at coordinate 25,858 of CAMDHK010000023.1, forward strand.
TATCGATCAATCTTTTGAGAGCTTTGATAAGCTTAAAGAAAAAGTTAATCAAGCAGGTTTAACCCGCTTTGGTAGCGGTTGGTCATGGCTGGTTGTTGATGCAACCAAGAAACTTCAAGTTATCAGTACTGCAAATCAGGATAGCCCTTTGATGACAGGCAATACCCCGATTCTTGGTATTGATGTTTGGGAACATGCGTATTATTTGAAATACCAAAACAAAAGAGCAGATTACTTGGCTGCTTGGTGGAATTTGGTCAATTGGAAAGCTGTTTCAGATCGCTTTGGCGCTGCTATTTCCAAGAGCTAAGCTTGTTTTAAAAGCTATTAATTAAAGAAAAGAGGGGGGTACATATGGTGTACTTCCCTTTTTTTATCTTGAGTTTGCAGGTTGCCGCAATGCCCGCATTGATTCCCATTGCTCAGGTGACATCACCACTTCTCTCGCAGAACTACCGTTGTAGGTGCCAACGATCCCATCTTCAGCCATGAAATCGATGAGCCTTGCAGCTCTGCCGTAGCCAACCCCAAGAGATCGTTGAAGTAATGAAACGCTGCCCCTGCCTTCACGAATTACAACTTCGACAGCAGCTTCGTATAAATCATCACGAGACCTAAGCTTTTCAGCAAGATCCTTGGAGGCAGAATCATCATCTTTAGTTTCAAGTTGCATAAGTTCTTGTGCATAGCAAGGCTCGCCCTCAAGATTTTCGACGATATTGCTGATTTCTCGATCGCTTGCAAAAGTGCCCTGTGCTCGAACAAGAATGCTGGTGCCTGGGGGAAGAAATAGCATATCACCTTTGCCAAGAAGTTTGTCTGCTCCCATTTCATCAAGCACAACTCTAGAGTCGGATTTGTTAACAACCTTAAAACAAATTCTTGCGGGCATGTTAGATTTAATAAGGCCTGTGATAACATCGACAGTAGGTTTTTGAGTAGCAACGATTAGATGGATGCCCGCAGCTCTGGATTTTTGAGCAAGCCTGATGATATGGGTTTCGACTTCCTTTTTCATCGTCATCATCAGGTCGGCCATTTCGTCGATAAAGATTACGATATAAGGCATTTTCGCTGGTATTTTGGTGCGATCTTCGCCTTCCGCGGGTTCGACTCTGCGTAAGACTTCGTCCCCACCAAGTTCGTTATAGCTTGCGATATTTCGAACTTTCGCACGCCTTAGCAGTTCGTATCTTTCTTCCATTTTTTCAACAGCCCATGAAAGGATGGCTTCCGCCTTCTTCATGTCGTGAACCACGGGATGCATCATGTGGGGGATTTTTGTGAAGTTGCTAAGTTCAACAACTTTCGGATCGATCATGATCATCTTGATTTCATCGGGTGTACGAGTCATCAGCATGCTTAAGATGATGGTATTCATACAAACAGATTTACCGGTGCCTGTGCTACCAGCGATGAGAAGGTGAGGCATGTC
>CAMDHK010000024.1 GCA_945897965.1 Candidatus Kuenenia stuttgartensis
TTATTGTGGCGGTTTTTTATTTTGCTCCAAAACTATTTCCTCTTTGGCAGATAACCCCAAAGCTATTTTAAATTCTGCCTGGGCCCTGAAAAAGTCCTGCTGGGCACCTATTTCAAAAATCTCGGGATGATCGTATTCTCTTCCAAAAAATAGTTTTGATTGGGATTCAAGGTTCCCCTAAGATCGGTCAACAGCTTTTACAGTTTTTGCCACAAAGGAAACCTGTTTGATGAAACCTTTATCCCGTCATTACCCATCTTACCCAAATGTTTCTTTTACAAGTCAACTCATGCGATTGACTACACTCATCCTCAACTTGGTCGCCACGACAATCCTCGCAACGACCGCAACCGCTCAACCCTCTGCAGATGCCATTTATCACGGAGGGCACATCATCACCGTAGACGACAAAAACCCAAGAGTCGAAGCACTAGCAATAAAAGATGGCAAGATCATTGCTGTAAGCACTAAGGCAGATGTACTAAAACTCAAGGGCGATTCCACAAAGATGATCGACCTCGATGGCAAAACGCTTGTGCCGGGGTTCCTAGATGGACATAGTCATTTCATCAACAGCCTTCAATTATCAAAGCAGGCAAACTGTTTCGCCCCACCCGCTGGCCCAGGGAAATCGATCAAGGATATTATCGCCGCACTAAAAAAATGCCAGCAGCAATTCAAGATACCAAAAGGCGAGTTTATCATCGGCTATGGCTACGATGGCGACGAGATCGAAGACAAACGCGAAATGACCGCTGCTGATCTCGATATTGCTTTTCCAGATCATCCAGTTTTTGTCCAGCATGTATCGCTTCATGGGGCAGTCTGCAATTCCGCTGCCCTCAAGAAATTCAAGATAACTAAAGACACCCCAACTCCAAAAGGTGGGGTGATCAACCGCAAACCGGGCACCATGGAACCTGAAGGATTGATCATGGAAGCCGCTTGGGTGCCAATTTTCACGAACATGCCGATGCCTAAGGAAGAAGAATTATTGTCGCAATTCAAAGAAGGGCAGATGATCTATGCTGCAGCAGGGCTCACCACCGCCCAAGAAGGCGCTACATCTGCAAGCGATATAGCACTTCTTCAGAAGGCCGCCAAGAACGGGTTATTATTTATCGATATTGCCGCCTACCCCTTCATCACTGAGGCCAAGGCGATTTTGAAAACCAATCCGCCAGAAACATTTGGGAAATATACAAGCCGGCTAAAACTCGCAGGCATCAAAATTACCGCCGATGGATCACCCCAAGGCAGAACGGCCTATTTCACTAAGCCATACCTTACCGGAGGCCCGGGTGGTGAAAAAAACTGGTCGGGAGAACCAATGTTCTCGAAGGCACAACTCCACGACTTCGTCAGGTTAATTTACAACAACAAGTTGCAACTGCTTATTCATTGCAACGGAGATGCAGCGATAGATATGTTTTTGGACGCCCACCAAAGCAATGCGAAAGACCGCACCGCCGACCTCCGGACCACCATCATCCATTCTCAGTTTGTTCGCAAAGACCAACTTCAGAAGTACGTGGATTACAATATCATGGCATCATTCTTCACCGAACACTGCTACTACTTCGGCGAAGCACACATCAAGAACCGCGGCAAAACACAGGCGTATTTCCTAAGCCCAATGAAATCTGCTCTCGCCATGGGCATCAGATGCCAAAACCATACCGATTTTAATGTATCCCCCATCGACCAGATGTTCGTGATTTGGTCGGCGGTAAATCGCATCTCTCGTGGTGGCGAAGTTATCGGCCCCGATGAACGGATCAGCCCGCTACAGGCTCTTAAGGCAATCACGATCGACTGCGCTTACATGTACAAGGAAGAAACAAGCAAAGGCTCGCTTGAAATTGGAAAACTCGCTGACTTGGTTATTCTTGACAGGAACCCGTTGACCATCAATCCCATGGAGATCAAAGATATTAAGGTCCTTGAGACAATTAAGGAAGGCAAAACGATTTTTCGTGCAGGCAAGTAATTCTGCTAAGGAACCCGGCCGGAAAAAGAATGAACCTTCAACCCCAATGATTAAGCATCCGGCGATAAACGAGTGTAGGTCGTTCGGTTCAGAAAAGGTATTTACTTTTTTTTGCCATTTAGGATTCTACCAATCACAGTGCGCTTCACCAACAATTCGTAGCTAGCAAAAAGAATCAGCATGGTTATTAGAAACACCAAAGGGAATTTGACCAATGCCGGTACTGGCAGAAAAAGTAATAGCCACTGCATGAAAAATACCGGTGGAATATGGGTCAGATAAAGCCAGTATGAAGAATCAGCCACATAACGGAAAAGCTTGCTTTCCCTTTGAAACAAACGGTGTGCCAGACCGATAGAACCAAGCACCATCAGCCAGGTGTAAAGCGATTGAAGTAGGATATTTAGCAACCTCTCATCCTTTGTCGCCGATACCAATGGAAACAAAACCAGCATCGCTATTGGTAACGCCCAGCGCCAATGCCTGCCAAGAAAACATTCGTTATCCCCCAACCGGAAGTACCAGCTTCCGAAAAAGAAGAACACGGCGTAGTACAAAAAAACATGGGGTTTGGGGATTAGCCCTGGAGAAAAGTCTGGGCCCACTGGAAAGTTTAAAAGCTTCGGGGAATAATCCAGGCCCATCCATGCCTGCATGCAACAGGTCAGTACAAAGGCTACCATCAACCCAGGGTAAATAAGATTTGTTTTTTCTGTTGCTCCCTGGCCGATAGGACGGGATAAACAATCCAGAATGTAATGCAGCACGCATAACCACCAAAGAAACCAAAGAAACCACAAGTGGTCAAGGGATGCATCTTGAAGAAGGTTGATTTTCTGGCCTGCGATATCCACCACGATTTGGTCAGACGAGAGCCAATCAAAATACCCTTGCACCCAACTTGGCATACCTTGAATATGTTTGGGTCGGGAGGTTTGCTCCGGCGGGATTGGGGTTCCGTATTGGTCTAAGGAAAATCTTTTCAGGTACTCAATCACAGCCTGGCGGCCATTCTTGAGAACCATCATGTCTTCTGGAAACTTGCCTTTGGAAATAAAAATAATCGTACGAGTTTCATCGTAAGGTTGTTGGGCAGCCGTCCAAGCAGATTTAGATGAACCAGTGGCAAGGAATGGGTCGCCCCCGTTTTCTATCAGAAGCTTTAGCAAGTCCTCCCGGCCGAGTAATACCGCCATGTAAAGCGAGTTATAACCGTTTCGGTTGCTAACCATCGGGTTTGCGCCACGCTTTAGCAGCAACTTCGTGATCGGTTCCGATTCACAAAGGACCGCATAGTTCAGAGGCGTAAAACGCATGCGTTTTTCAGGTTCCTCCAATAATGCATTTGGGCCTTTTTCCAAAAGATCCAGCACCTGCTTACTATCACCCTGATGGATTGCCTTGAATATCGGATCTTGCGGATGGCTGGCGTTGGCAGTTAACGCAAATAATCCAACCACTTTTTCCAAAGGAATAATAGTTACAACACTGATTATAAAAGGTATCAGAATTCGCGCAGCCCGATTTTTAAGCATACCGCCAGAGCCCCGGCGACAGGCAAGCATGGCAGTAAAAAAACCACTGATCAAAAAAAACAATGGCATCCGAAAACCATGAATAAGCTCTATTACTAGTTGAAAAATATGGTTTTGCCGGTTGTCCATTACAATCCATGCTATGCCCGAATAGGCCATCATGGCGTGTAAGCAGACCCCTAGAAGCATGGCCCCGGCCCGTAGCGCATCTAGGTCGTGCCTTCTTGTTTTGTCGACATTGATTCTCTGAGGCGAAGTAGAGTCACCGTTTTCGTTGGGATTTCCTGATTCCATGATAGTGCTTTTTCCTGTGAAGCCTCACGCCGATTCTGGTCGCCTGAAGCGAAGCATCCACCATGCTAGAAACAGGTAAAGAATGATTTGCGCAGTCATTCCCGCCAGCGCTAGGGGCACCGACTGGATGAAACTATCGCCAAAAATTCTCATGTAGGTCGGTAAAGCTACCATCCCGTTTTCCATGGGTGAGATCTGGCTGGCGCGAAGTCCCCAATAAGTGGGTGATATAAAGTAGGCAATCGTTCTGGGAATGGAGGTTGTTGCAAGTGACATAGCGGTGCCAAGGGTTAACTGGGGCAGCATCATGGCTCCTAATAGGATAATCGCGCGGTCAGGCTTGAAGGTCAAAGCCCCAAGCACCACTCCTAGACATGCACAGCCAAGTGCAGCGAACCAGTGGACGATTAACATAGAGATAAAGCTGATTCGATATTCCGCCGGGGTTAGCTCGAGTCCGTTGACCATTTGCCTGACATGGAAAAGTGATTCAAGAATTCCGTCGAAAATAAGTGTTTGGAATCCGGTGGCCAGAATGATAATTGTCATCTTTGAGGCAAGGTATGCAAGAGGTAACACACCTGCGGCCTTTTCCCTTGGAAAGATGGCTCCATCCCGAACCATCAAAGTTAAACCCAACAGCATACCCATAAACGAAATGCCCATTACTTGGACGGAAAGATACTTGAAAGTAATAAGGGGATTCTTGATGATTTTGTCTGGGAAAATAGTTTTTGTACCGTCTATGGCACCTTGAATGATCTGGTTAAGGTCTTCGCTGGCTAAACTTTTGCGCATGGCAGGTTTTTTTCCCAGCAGGAAACCCAGTTGAGCCTGAAAGTTAAGGCTTTCTTCATCGAGGCCATCACTTTTTGCTGCATCAAATAATACCGGCCAGAAAAACTTGAATGAGCTTTTCTCATCATCGTTGAGGTCACGGGTCAGCATAATGGTTGACGAAAAATTAACATTCCAATGGCACCCAATCAATATCAAGGCAAAAAGTGCAGGCATAAGCATTGCCAAAAAAAGGTAACGGCGGTCGCTTAAAGTGGCGGCAAATTCCCGCTTAGTTAGTATGCCGGCTTGTCGCATGGTTTCCCAAAACCGTGCCGTAATGCTACGCTTGGGTGGAAGTTCCCTAACAGCAAGGACGGTTTCTACAGGCGATTGGGAGTCCAAAAGAGCCCACTTTTCGGCCCCCTCGTCTTCTAATCGAACAAAGGCATCGGCCAAGTGTTCCACCCCAAAGTGTGCGCAGGCTCCTCCGGGTGGACCATGGTAAACCACTTTTCCGTCTGCAAGGATAATAATCGCATCGGCCTTGTATATGTTGTCCAGATGATGGGTGATACACAGAACGAGTTTGCCTTGTTTAGCTGTATTGGCAAGAACATCCATGACCCGGGCCTCCGAGGCAGGGTCCAAGCTGCTGGTCGCTTCGTCTACCAGAAGGATGGATGGGTCGACAACAAGTTCCGAAGCCAGTTCAACTCGCTTGAGTTCCCCTCCAGAAATTGAGGATACCCTTTGATCAGCAAGAGACTCTATAGCCATGGACTTCAGGGCGGTATCGACATAATTTTCGATTTCGACAGAAGAAGTGTCCGTGGGTAGCCGGAGTTTTGCAGCAAACCATACGACTTGACGCACTGTCAAAGTTTCGTGGAGCGACATTTTTTGGGGTGCGTAACCAACAAGCCCGTTCAAAATGGTTGGATTCGATAAAATTGGGTGCCCACCAAAAAGCAAACTTCCCCCGCTCGTGAGTTGGTGACCTTGCATGCATCGCACGAGGGTTGTCTTCCCCGCCCCGCTTGGGCCTAGTACGCATACGAATTGGCCGGGTTTAAGTGTGAAGGATACATGATCCAGAATCGGCTTTTTACGGTTGGGAACGATTACCGTCAGGTCTTTTGCTTCTAGGTTTGGCGATCCATGCCTGGTTATCACAGTAATAACTTTGTCGTTATCCAGCCATAATGATTGAGGACCCAGATTTAGGGTTGTTTGTGGGCTCCATACGGCTTCACCATCCACATGCTTCCCATTTATTGTTACACCGTGGGTACTTCCCAAGTCTCTTACCAACAGGCTACCATCGGATTTTTGGAGCAGGGATGCATGAATTCTGGATACAGCCGGATGATTTAACCAGATATCGTTTTCGGGACTGCGGCCAATAAAGATTTCCTCCTTGCCCGCAAATAAATGCACAAGCTCAAAGCTTGAAGGCATATCGAGCATCCCATTTCCCAAGGCCCAAGGGACTATAATGTTGCTTGTTTTTTCTATCATGGTTAATTTACTTTTTCATTTTCTCTGGGGTAGTTTGGTCGCTAGGGCTTTCAAAGCCAAATCCATGACGCAAGTAATCGGCGATGCTGCCATTCTTGTAACCACTGTGTAAAGCCCTTTTCAGATTCCATTGGGAGTTTTTATGGACAGTCAGTGCTATGAATGGAAAAACCATTTCATCTGTGGTTTTTTCGCCCATGAAAATAGCCTTTGGTGGCTTGTTCGGGTTGTGTGGGTTACCGCTGGTGTTGTCCATAAAAGATGAAACATTGATCTTGCTGCCTTTAGGAACGGGTACAGGCTCGCGAAATGTGTACAACTTTTGCCAGTTAAAGTCATACACAGGCACATGAACTAAGGTCTGGCGGGTACCATCGGGGCGCTTCAGCGTGAGTGTTTGTGAAAGGGTAGTATAATGGCCATGGGGTGAAATACTTACTATCTGGCAGTCTTCCTCCACCGGCCAATCAAAACTAGTATGCTTGCGTTGATTCGGAGGCATGACCAGAAAACCCTCGTCATTTATATTGGAGGCACGGTACTCCATGGTCGGATTGATATCCCCCTTGGCAAAGTGCAGTTCTATTGTTGAAAGGTCTGTCTCCACTTTACCAGTACGGTGATAGTGCATTTGCACCACCAAGTCGGAGTTTGGGGGAATGGTCCAAGAGAATCCTTTGGGAGCCTTATAAGAACCGCTGCCTGGTGCATAGCCTCCAATCATTTCAAATGTATACTTTTTGGATTTGTTATCAAGCTTCAAGTATTTTGCCAGCATTGGCCCCTGGCCATAACCAGGCCCTTTATCACCAGGAAATAAACCAAAATTAATAAGGTTCTTGTCAACAGAGGTCTCAGCGAGGTTGGCGGAATCTCCGAAAAACATCAAGGCATGGTGCACCACTTTTATGTTACTAGGGACAAGTCGTATCGACCGAATTTTCAATTCCTCCTTTAGGTTCAATTTGAACACCAAAAAACGGTACACATCATCACCTATCGGTGCCAGCGTCATCGGGCCGGATTGTTTGAGAACCATATCCGGCTTGCCCAGTTCCTTTGCCTCTGGATCGGGGGAAGGTAGATCAAGGGGTTTGGCTGGAAGTGGCCCTCGGGGCATACCATCAGCCACCCATTTGCGAAGCATATCTATCTCAATGGATGTTGGATTAGGGATAAGACTTTCCATTGCAAAGTCCGATTCCGCCTGACCTGGGGGCATTGTTTTCTTCTCGATTAGGCCGATGGCTGTGTCCATCCAGAGTGTTGCATCTTCATAAGTGGCCAGCGAAAAGGGTGCCACACTTTTATCCTGATGACACACCACGCAATGACTGTAAAGAAATGGCTGGATGTCGCGGTAGTATTCAACTTTGCTGTTGGCATCAGGCTTTGGCCTTCGTATTTCCACGGGGCAGCCTACCGCCTCGGTTTTAGCCACTCGGACCGAATTTCCCTGGAGTACATCCTTTAACGCCTCAAACAAATCGTGGCGGCGTGCAGAGGAACGCTTTCCCAATTGCTCTACCCTATCGTTGATCCGACCTTGATAAAGAATTTCGCCATCCTTGTTTAACAATATTGCAGTTGGGACAACCTTCACGCCCATTTTTGCAGCTACCAAGTTTTCCCGATCCAAATAGAGGGGAAAGGTTACATTGAATTCTTTTTTAAGACGCTTGATATCATCATCATCATCTCGTGAAACCAGCAACCCCATAATGCCTACCCGTCCATCTGAACTGGCTTTCAAAATATCCTCTGCAGCCTCGGTTAACGCCTTTTTTGACAAGGGGCAGTCAGCACCCAGAATCAGTACCACCATGAATTCTTTACCGGCGGAAAGATCCTTTAAACTCGTAACCTTGCCGCCCTCTTCCGTCACCATCAGTTGCAAGGGGTTGGTCTGTGCAAGGGAGGGAAGAGCAAATAAGCTGAAGCAAAGCATTATTAATGCTGCCCCAATCAGCCATATCTTTATTGTTTGGTGCATGTTGAGCCTCCTCGTGCGCCTTACCAATGTACTTGCCCAGTGAAAGTAAAAACGCTTGGCATTTGATAATATCGCTACAAAGTATTATCAACAAGTGCTTAACTGCAAGAAATTAGAAATGTGCCTTTCGCACTGCTTTTGCAAATTCGAATGTTGTTTTGTCTTAGCAGCAAGGCGGGGCGTGGTCGCAAACAAAAACGCCTTCTTTATTTTTGAAAAAAAAACACTAAAGAAGGAAAACCTTACACCAAGGTTATAACATGTATTCAATCACCCGCGCGTCGCCATAAGAACCTTGCGCACTTAAATCAGCAAAAACATTTCAAATCATTTGGATATCACACCAAGGCGATAGAATTAAATCCCAACCTTGCTGCAAAGTATTAAATACGCAGTATTGTTTTGAAATGATTAGGTAAAACCGAAACTGCCATCGCGAACTTTACCAAAGCTCGTGCAACAATTTGGTCAAAACCTTTGCCCCAATATATAAGGCAAAAATAGCAACTACTTTTGAATCAACCGTAAAGCATCGGGGGCCTTACAGCGATTTAACTCAGCATTCATCAGTGCACTCAATTCAAGCAACCTTTGTCGTGCCATTGGATCAGCAATCCTATTTACCAATTCCTCGGGATCAGTTTTCAAATCATATAACTCATCCCCTACACCGGGTTTCAAATAATGAATGAACTTCCATCCATCGTAAACCAAAGAATTATACCAAGGCACATTACTATGCTCCGCCTTGCTAGAATTTTCGTGCAAAACCTTTGCAACATCAGAACCAAAACTGTAACCGGTATGCTGATACAAGCAAGGCTGTATAGACTTCGCCTCCGGATTTTTCAGCAATCCCACAAGATCCCTGCCATGCGTTTCCCAAGGCAATTTAATATTTGCCAGCGATGCAATAGTTGCAACCATATCCGGGGCATTCACGGGCTGATTACAAACTTTACCCTTGGGGGTTATGCCTGGCATGGAAATAATTAAAGGCGAACGATAAGTCGCATCGTAAGGGCCAAGCTTGGTCCGAAAGCCATGCTCCCCCATGCCAAAACCTTGATCTGCAGCATAAATAACCAATGTGTTATCCAACTGACCAGAGTCCTTAAGCGACTTTAACAACTTGCCAACCCCTTCATCCACTGCGGGAACGCACTCGTTCATCTGACGCACAAAGTCTGCATGGGTCTGCTCTTTTTTGCCACTTTCATCGCCAAATGCTTCGCCACTTTTTCCAGCCACCGCAACGCCCTTATCATTCTTCAACCAAGCTTGGGTACGATTCAAGTAATCGGGTTTTCCAGGCCGGGGGCCAAAAATATCTTTGGGGACGGGCACCTCTGCAGAAGCATACATTCCCTTATGCCGTGCCGCAGGTTTTGATGGGCCATGAATACTCCCATAGCAAAGCCAAAGAAACCAGGGTTTATCTTTATCTCGGAATTTTCCCTCGATGAATTCTCGTGCCCATTGTGTGTAATTATCCGCAGGGTAACCTTCAGCCCATTGCTCCTTTCCATTGATTACCAACTTTTGCTTTTCGTAATAAGCCCCCGCATTTTCAGGATACAACGGGCGATTCCAAACAATCTGATGATCCCAATCCCGACCCCAACCAGAATCCACACCCGTGTGCCATTTTCCAATCTGGCCTGTGTAGTAACCCTGCTTACGAAATACCGCAGGCCAAAAAGGAGTCTTCTCAGGATCATAAGCACTGGCGGGATATTTACCTTCCATGCGCATACTCTCAATCCCGTGCGGGTGCCTGCCTGTTAAAAAACTCGCCCGCGAAGGCATACACCATGAACCGAAATATGCAGAATGAAATCTCACACCTTCAGATGCCAGGCGATCTATATTAGGCGTCCTCACCCACGAAAATGATTCCGGATAACATCCGACAGTCTTGTAGGATTGATCATCCGAAAAGACAAATAGAATGTTAGGGCGTTTTGCAACCTCAACTGCCCCCAGCAATTGCACTCCGAACAAAAAAACCATCACGCCAATAAATTGCTTGATCAAAACTTCACTAGCTTTCTTTTTTAACAGGGAACATCCCTTCGATTTTTATAGCGAACACCGACAACAAGCCAACCCACAACTTTAAGATCCGTTTGGCGAAGACTCCGTAATTACTGCTTAGCCCCCTTATTGCTTTACTGCTTGCTGCTTATGTATTTAAAGAGCATCCCCGAAGGGGGAATAAATTCCAACATGACGATTCCAAAAATTAGTCTCGCAATTTAGGATGGGGTGTGCCCCCTGAAGCACTTCGCAAATATTAATAGGGTTTTGGCTACTTAACTTTGCCTTACAGATAATAATTTTAAAATTTTAATTATTTTAATTAGTATAAATACGATAAATTAGATTTTGTTAATAATTGAATATTAATTAATTATCATTTTTAGAAGAAGGTTTGTCATGCCAGTTCCATCAAGGGTTTTATCACGCTTAGTATCAGGCTTAAAGAAATTTCAACCCATTTTAGAAAACGCAAAAACTAGGGATGTTAATGAATCAGATACGGTGACTATACTTGTAGATATTTTACAAGATGTTTTTGGGTACGATAAATACACAGATATAACCTCAGAACATGCCATAAGAGGAACTTTTGTTGATCTCGCAATTAAGCATGACGGAAAGCTAATTCTTTTGATTGAAGTAAAAGCTGTTAACACAGATCTAAAAGAAGCATTTGTAAAGCAAGCGGTTGATTATGCAACCAACCAAGGGGTGGATTGGGTAATTCTTACCAATGGTATTATTTGGAAAGTTTTTAAGATTCTATTTACAAAGCCGATTGAACATGAATTACTTTATGAGTTTAATTTCCAACAATTAAACCCCAAAGATGAAGAACATTTAGATATGCTTTTTATGATTGCCAAAGAAAGTTGGACTAAATCATTGCTTGGTGATTTTCATGCACAAAAACAAGTTGTAAACAAGTTCACATTAAGCGCTATTGCTTTATCCGATCCAATTTTAGAAACCATCAGACGAGAACTTCGAAAACTATCGCCAGGCATTAAAGTTGATACAGAAGAAATTCAAAAAGTCTTGCAAACCGAAGTTATAAAACGGGATTGCCTTGAAGGTGAAAAAGCGGATTTAGCAAAAAAAATCCTTAATAAGGCTGTAAACAAAGCTGCGAACAAAGCTAAAGCTGATAAAGAAGTTGTTATCGAAAACACTAGCGTTCCAGAAGATCAACCGCCTCTTGAATAATGCTTAACGATTAATGCAGACCCGCAAAGGTTATTCCTTGGGGCCTGATTTATAAAGGCACAGATATGGTGTACTACTGCAAAATAGTGGATGACGATAATTCATACACGATTCATGGGCCATATACATTAGAAGAAATTAAATATGCTATTTCTTTAAAAAACATTTCGGTTAATGACTGGTTTGCAAAATTAAATGAAGCAGATGCAGCAAAAAAACCATTAAAAATTAACACATGGTTACCAGCTAATAGTTTTGATGAATTTCATATTTCTTTTTACCCGCCTTGGTCAATGGTTGACATAATGTTTGCAACAGCTAATTCAAAAAATGTTCCAACCGGAATAAGAGTTCAATTTGCATTATGTTTATTAGGACTTCTTTTGTTCGGGGGTTTTCTTTATTATTATTGGCAAAAAACAGAACTAAAATTTTCTTTAAAAAGTTCAATAAGCAAGGCTGAAGAAGATGCAATTCTTGCTCCAATTCGTGCAAATGCCGATGCATTAAATCGCAAAGATGTAAAAAATTCTCTCGCATATATTCACCCGATTATTGCCGAAAAAACTGAGGAAATGACAAAAAAAATCTATGAAATTTACGACCTTCATACTAGATTTACTATGCTTGTGGTAGAGTCAGTAACATTTGACGAAGCAAGGGTTCGATTCAGTCAGACCACTGAAAAAATAAAGGGACCTGCATTCCGAGATAATATCCTTGATGGCGTGCATACTCTCAAAAAACACAACGGATCATGGAAAATTTACAAAACAGATGTAACAAATGTGGACTTTACCAACTAATCCAAAATAAAACATGCCGATACCAAAATTAGAATCCCTGTAGGGAGCGCCCTAGAATCGAAACATTAAATAATCTTAAAGAATTTAAAGTTCCCACAACTTCAATATTTTAGCTAACTAATTCCTAAAATTCGAATATTTACTGCAATGAAATGAAGTGCCCCGAGTAGGGGCAGAACCAACTTTAATTCTTGCTGAAATATTGAAGAATTTGCTTAAAGTAACACAAAAAACAACACAAGTAAAACGGCAAACAATTTGAGTTAACCGAAATCGAAAAGTCAATTTTCAGTATCTCCAGCGAGTTTTATTCAGATCATTAGATATTTTGGATATTTTCGAGCTTCATGATTAAGATGGTAACATCAGCTTGGTAACTGCAAGCTAAATAAGAGTAAGGTGGACTTTCTTTATTCTGGCATGGCCGCCGCTAACGCACAGGCAGTTAATGCTTACCTCTAGAAAGTATATTGCCCCATGGATCTGAAACGCCCAAACTTTGCAAGCCTTTATTTATTCATCAAACGCAATAGCGAGATAGCCCAGGGTGGCAATGGCTTTAGACTAGTGGAAGAATTTTGTGCAATACACAGTCTTGATTCAGATTCACTAAAAGAACTATGCTTTTACTTTGGGGCTAGTGAGGACAAGGAAGTTTTGACCAAGGTAAAAGGAAGCATATCAGTAAAAGCACTCCTTAGGCCAAGGGGCTACAACTTGAACAAAATGGCAAGAGGTTAATCGGCTTGACTATCACCCAGTTAAACAACTTAACCCCAAGCAACTACTATCCAAAACCTACAAGGGCAGGCTTACTTGCCGTTGTTCTTTTCAGCTTTGTTATAAATAACCCTAGCTACAGTCTCAGCCTTGTTATAAACAGCCCAAGCATCAGCATCAGCTTTGGCAGAAACAGCATCAGCATCAGCCTTAGCCTTTTTGTAGACAACTCTAGCTTTAGCCTTAGCTTTTCCAAAAAGAACCTTAGCCACAGTCTTAGCCGTAAGGTTAACAGCATTAGCATCAGCCTTAGACTTTTCGCAAACATCACAAGCATCAGCCTTAGCCTGGTCGTAAACGTCACAAGCATCAGCCTTAGCTTTTTCATAAACAGCCCTAGCCTTTGTCTCAGCCTTAGAATCAGCCATTGCCTGCCCCTTTAAACATTACCCAGTGAAATGAATAAACCCCAAGGTATATAGCTCAAACCTTAATTAGAATTAAAAAGGCAGTCTTACTTGGCTTTATTCTTTTCAGCCCAAGCCTTAAAATGATCCAAAGCCTCATCTTTACCTTTTTCAAAATTAGGGATAGACTTTTTGTAATCAGCCCAAGCGAGAGCCTTAGCCCTTTCGTAAATAGCATCAGCCTCAGCTATATCCCTTTCGTAAATAGACTCAGCCTCAGCTTTTGTCTTATAAAAATCATCCCTAGCATCATCTAAAGCCTTATGATGATCAGCCTTAGCCTTAGCGTGAGCATTTTTACAAGTAACCCAAGCCTTAGCTTGAGCTTTTTCGTTTTCAGGCTCAGCCGAAGCCTCAGCACAATCCCTTTCGTAAATAGCATCATTATCCGTTATAGCCTTGCTGCAAGCCAGATAGTATATGAGTGTGGCTTTTTCCCTAGCCTTTTCTAAAACATTCCACCTAGCATCATCGTAAGCCTTATCATAAACAGCCTTAGCCTCAGCCTTAGCGTTAGCTACATATTCGGCACCACCTTTGGCCCAAGACTGAGCAAAAATCTTTTCCCATAAAGCTTCATCCATTGCCTGCTCCTTTAAAACAGCACGAAGTTAAACAAATAAACCCCAAGTTATTACCCTTGAGGTTTAGCTATTAATCGAAGCCTAATTCCATGAAAAGTAATTAGATTAATTCATGTCTGTAATTATAATCAAGCAGAATCTTGTTTTTTGCAGCGTGGGTCTTTCCTATTGCCTTTGTTATATTTCACCAGAATCGGGATATTTAGGATATTCGGGATAATGACATTACTGGCCCGTCGCCGGCGGCCGGCGTCTACCTGCCCTGCCGGTTTCCTATCTCGGCCCTTATGGCACCCAATTCTTCCCGTAACTCTTTTAGTTCTTTAGCCATCAGCGTATCTTTTTTTCCAAACATCCCTGGGTAGCGGCGTTCTAGGATCCAAGCTGCTGCCTGCCAAGATGATTTGCCATGGGCAACAATTCGGTCTTGTAGTGATTTTCTAAATAGGGCCCTAGATGCTTCGATTTTGTCAAGTATCTTTGAATTAGGCTTGGCCCGTTCTTTATGAAGAAGGGTGTAAATTGCCTGCCTGCTGACGCCGATGAAGCCTGCAGCATCGGTAAGGTTGGCGCCTTTTGCGATGGCTTCGTATAGTTCTTCGAGCACTTTTTGCGTAATTTTTATATTTGCCACATTTAAAACCTCTGGTTTATAACTTGGTCCCTACTTAAAAATGACCTGCATGCTCTAATTCTGGCCTGCCGAGCTGGTAAAAACCCCTTTTGATGTTAGTTTCATAGGCAATTACCTATTTCAATCCATCTAATTTGCACCGAATATGGTGACATTATTTAATGAAAGTAAATGACATTTGTGTTTCAAACTTAGATAATACCATCGTTGCTAATTCCGTAACTAATGCATGGCTTTGTAGCCCTGATTTTTTAAGAAACTTGAGTGCGCCCTATGGCTGATCAGAATCTATCTTCTTTCATTTGGTCCGTTGCGGATTTGCTCCGGGGCGATTATAAACAATCCGAATATGGTAAGGTGATTCTCCCCTTCACGGTGCTTAGGCGCCTTGATTGCGTATTAGAACCCACCAAGGTTGCGGTTCTTGCTGAACTAGAAAAGCGCACCCAGGCTAAGATCAACCCTGAACCTTTCCTAATACGGAAGTCGGGCCAGCTTTTTTACAACACCTCGCCATTGGATCTGAAGAAGCTCATGGGGGACCAAGATCATATCGGCGAAAACCTCCGATCCTACATCCAGGCTTTCTCCCCTGCGGTGCGAGATATTTTTGAAAACTTCGAGTTTCACGCCCAGGTGGATCGGCTTGCCAAGGGCGGTCTTCTTTACATCGTCGCCGAAAAATTCGCCACCATCGACCTTCACCCCGATGTAGTCAGCAACACCCAGATGGGGATTGTTTTTGAGGAACTAATTCGCAAGTTTGCAGAGCTCTCCAACGAAACCGCTGGTGAACATTTCACCCCACGTGAAGTAATTCGGCTCATGGTGAATTTGATTTTCTGTGAGGATGATGATGCTCTTACCAAAGCCGGCGTCGTTCGTTCTCTTTACGACCCCACCGCAGGCACCGGCGGTATGCTCAGTGTTGCAGGCGAACACCTTGCCGAGCAAAACCCCGAAGCCCGCCTAGTAATGTATGGACAAGAACTTAACCCCGAATCTTATGCCATCTGTAAAGCAGACATGCTGATCAAGGGGCAGGACGTTGCCAACATTATCTTCGGCAATACTCTGTCTGCCGATGGCATGCATGGCAAGCAATTCGACTATATGCTTTCTAATCCTCCTTTTGGGGTGGAATGGAAAAAGATTGAAAAGGAAGTCCGAAAGGAAGCCGAGGAACATGGCTTCAATGGCCGTTTTGGTCCCGGCCTGCCTCGTGTCAGCGATGGTTCACTTTTATTCTTGCTGCATCTCATTTCCAAGATGCGCCCTGTGGTAGATGGTGGCAGTCGTTTCGGCATAGTGCTCAATGGGTCGCCGCTCTTTACTGGCGGCGCAGGGAGCGGGGAAAGCGAGATTCGTCGCTATGTACTTGAAAATGACCTGGTGGAAGCCATCATCGGTCTGCCAACAGATATGTTTTACAATACCGGGATTAGTACCTATGTTTGGATTGTGAGCAATCGCAAAGCTGACGCCCGCAAAGGGACGGTGCAGTTGATTGATGCAAGTGGTTTCTGGCAGAAAATGCGTAAAAGCTTGGGTAGCAAGCGTAAAGAACTAAGTCCGGAACACATCGACGATATAACCAAAATCTTCGGAGATTTTAAGAAGGTAACTAGGGAAGGCATACCTATTAGCCGCATTTTCAAGAATACCGATTTTGGCTACACGACCATAACGGTGGAACGCCCTGAGCGTGATGCTGCCGGCAAAGTGGTGCTGGGCACCAAAGGGAAGATGAAGGGGAAGCCACAACCCGATGCTAGCCTGCGAGATACTGAGAACATTCCTTTAAGTGAAAACATTAGCTCCTATTTTAAACGTGAGGTTCTGCCCCATGCTGCTGATGCTTATGTTGATGTAGAAAAGAGCAAAGTAGGCTATGAAATACCGTTCAATCGGCACTTCTATGTATTCAAGCCGCCAAGGTCTTTAGATGAGATTGATGATGAGTTGAAGCAATGTACCGACCAGATTTTGAAAATGATCGGGGGGCTATCGAAATGAGTTTCCCGAAATATCCGAAATACAAGGCCAGCGGGGTTGAATGGCTGGGCGATGTACCGGCGGGATGGGAGGTTTCTCGACTCAAAAGAGTTTGTCATGTCTTTCCAAGCAATGTGGACAAAAAATCACACGATGGCGAAACACCCGTGAAACTTTGCAACTACACGGATGTGTATTACCACGAGACAATCACCGCTGATATGGAATTTATGGCTGCAACCGCATCAACCGAGCAAATTGCCAAGTTTACACTTCGTGCCGGCGACACCATCATTACCAAAGACTCTGAAACCGCCAACGACATTGCAATTGGCGCTTATGTTCCAGCAGACTTACCCGGCGTGGTTTGCGGCTACCATCTTTCGATGATTCGGCCAATGGCTGAAACCAATGGCGCATTCATTAAGCGATTATTTGATTCTGCATATGTCAAGGGCTGTGTTGAGGTACGTGCAAATGGTTTAACTCGTGTCGGCCTTGGGCAGTATGAAATAGACAATCTAGACTTACCTTTTCCTCCTCTCGCCGAGCAAGTCGCCATTGCTACCTTCCTTGACCGGGAGACGGCGAAGATTGATGAATTGGTAGCGGAGCAGCGGCGGTTGATGGAACTACTGAAGGAAAAACGGCAGGCCGTCATTTCCCACGCCGTCACCAAAGGCCTAGACCCCAACGCCAAAATGAAGCCTTCCGGCGTGGAATGGCTTGGCGAAGTGCCGGAGGGGTGGGAGGTTGTGCGAATCAAGCGTGTTGCAACAATCCGTTACGGAATAGGTGAGCCGCCAAAATATCACGACAATGGAACACCTTTGATCAGAGCCACCAATATTCACGCAGGAAAATTGTTCGACGAAGGGATGGTTTTCGTCGATCCAACCGAAATTCCTGAGCAACGAATTGTTTGGTTGGCTGCAGGCGACATTATCGTAGTTCGTAGCGGAGCCTACACGGGAGATTCGGCAATCATTCCCGATGGGTTTGGGCCGTGCATCGCTGGTTTTGATATGGTCTTGAAGTGTCATACAGCCCGCCCAGAATTTGTTCAATTCGCTCTATTGAGTAAGTATTTGAAGGAAGGTCAGCTTGACCTTGAGAAGATGCGAGCAGCACAGCCTCATCTGAACGCAGAAGAGCTAGGTTCCTGCATTTTGGCCATGCCCAATTCGAAGGAGCAGGATGCAATAACGAAGTTTCTGAAGTCAAAGAGTACTGAATTTGACACCCTGACCGCCGAAGCCCAACGGGCCATCGACCTTTTGCAAGAACGCCGCACCGCCCTTATCTCCGCCGCCGTCACCGGCCAGATTGATGTGCGAAAAATTAACACCAAGGAAACCGCATGAAGCCCACCCCCAAGACCATTCAGATTTTTCTACCTAGCGGTGACCCCCGGGGCATTCGTATTGCAGAAATAACTACCCGTATTGTGCAGGTGATTGAAGTGCCCCGCAGTTTGCTGCAGGACTTTTTGGCCATGCCTGAAAGTGACCAAGTGGCACTTTATTTCCTGTTTGGCGAAAAAGGGGAATTAGAAGATCCGAAGGTTTATATCGGGCAGACAGGCGACCTGAGGGAAAGGCTGAAAGCCCATAACAAAGATGATAAAAAAGATTTTTGGCAGCGTGCTTTGGTGCTCATTTCCCGAACCCAGAGCCTTACCCAAACCCATGCGCTATTTCTGGAATGGAAATGCCTGCAAGCTACGAGAAAAGCTGGACGCTATGCAGATGAAAATGGCAATAGTGGCAGCAAGCCGCATACGCCTGCGCCCTTGGAAGCAGACTGTCTTGAGATTTTTGAGACAGGTAGCACCCTGCTTGCAACACTGGGATACACTGTTTTTGATGCGGTGGGCGCTTCATCCGTATCCTCAACGGTGGAGGAAGTATTTTATTGCAAAGCCTCCGAATCGGATGGGCGGGGATTGTACACCCCGGAAGGTTTTGTGGTGCTAAAGGGTTCAATTGGCAGGCTGAAAAATGTTCCCTCTATGATTGGCACTTCAGATGAGCGTTTTCGAAAAAGACTATTTGAATCGGGGGTAATGCGCCAAGAGGGCGACAAAGTTATATTTGAAAAAGACCACCTTTTTAGTTCACCCAGCATGGCGGCAATTGCCCTGATGGGCAGAAACGCAAATGGTTGGTTGGAATGGAGGGATAAAAATGGTAATTCCCTGGACAAACTTAAGCGCACACCTGGGGAGGCCAAATGAGCCTGCACAACGAAATAAAATTTGAAGATGAGATTTGCGAATACCTAGGCGCCAATGGCTGGAAATATGCCGAGGGCGATGCGGCAAACTATGACCGGGTAAAAGCCATATTCCCTGCCGATGTGCTGGACTGGGTGCAACACACGCAACCCAAGGCATGGGAGATATTAACCAAAAACCACGGGGCTCAGGCAGGTGAAACACTTCTAACCCGCCTACGGCACCAGATTGACCAACGGGGCACCTTGGATGTTGTGCGCCATGGTATTGAACTACTGGGCCTTAAACAGCCGCTTACTCTGGCACAGTTCAAGCCCGCCCTTGCAATTAATGCAGATATTCTTGCCCGTTATCAGGCAAACCGGTTACGAGTTGTTAGGCAGCTTAAATATTCAACTCAAAACCAAAACAGCATCGATCTAGTGCTTTTCTTAAACGGGGTGGCGGTGGCTACGGTGGAGTTGAAGACCGACTTCACCCAAAAAATTGAAGATGCGATTGACCAATACCGCATGGATAGGAACCCCAAACCCAAGGGCCAGCCTGCCGAGCCTTTGCTTTCTTTCCCCAATGGGGCGCTGGTGCATTTTGCGGTAAGCAATAGTCAGGTGTCGATGAGTACCAAGCTGGCCGGGCCGGCGACCGTTTTTCTTCCCTTCAACCAGGGTGATGATGGCGGTGCAGGTAACCCGGTCAATCCAAAAGGCGGGCACCGCACCGCATTTCTTTGGGAACAAGTTTGGGCACGGGAAAGCTTTCTAGAAATTCTTGGCCGCTATCTCATCACCCAACGTGATGAAAAGAAACAGATAAAAACCATCATTTTCCCACGGTACCACCAGCTTGATGTTACCCGCAAACTTCAAGCGGCAGTCCTACGGGAAGGGTTTGGTGGCAAGTACCTGATCCAACATTCTGCGGGGTCCGGCAAAACCAACTCCATCGCATGGAGTGCACACTTTCTGGCGGAGTTGCACGACGCTAAGAACAACAAGATTTTTGATACTGTGTTGGTGGTGTCGGATCGCAATGTGATTGATTCACAACTTCAGGAGGCGCTTTTCGATTTTCAACGCATCACCGGCGTCGTTGCTACCATCACTAATAAGGATGGCAGCAAAAGCACCAAACTGGCAGAGGCCCTTTCAGGTGATAAGAAGATTGTGGTTTGTACCATCCAAACTTTCCCTGCCCTTTACAAAAAAATGGCAACCTTGGTAACCAAAGAAGGCAAACGATTCGCAGTGATTGCGGATGAAGCCCATAGCTCGCAATCCGGTGAAGCAGCGTCCAAGTTAAAGGAAGTCCTGGGCGTTGAAGAACAGGAACAAGTTGAAGATGGCGCCGAAGTTAGTGGGGAAGATGTAATTCTTTCTGCAAGAATGGCGAATCGGGCCTGTGAATCCGGCGTGAGCTTTGTCGCCTTTACTGCGACCCCCAAGGCTAAGACGATGGAGTTGTTTGGTACCCGCCCTGATCCATCACGAAAACTCGGCAAAGATAATATCCCCGCCCCCTTTCATGTCTATTCCATGCGGCAAGCGATTGAAGAGGGGTTCATTCTCGATGTTTTGCAAAACTACATTACTTACAAAATGGCATTCAACTTAGCGCATAATGGCAAAAATTATGATGAGAAGGAAGTAGAACGCACTACAGCTTTAAAAAAGATCATGGGCTGGATAAAGCTGCATCCCTATAACATCTCTCAAAAAGTTGAGGTGGTAGTTGAGCATTTCCGGATGCATGTGGCGCCGTTATTAGAGGGTAAAGCCAAGGCGATGATTGTAGTTGGCAGCAGGCAGGAAGCAGTGCGCTGGCAACTTGCCATCAATAAATACATCAAGGAGCATGGCTACCGCATCGGGACAGTGGTGGCATTCTCCGGCGAGGTGGACGATCAAGAATCGGGGCCCGATCCATTCACGGAAAACAGCAAGATATTAAACCCCAACTTGAATGGTCGTGACATTCGTGAAGCATTTAAGGGCGATGAGTACCAGATTCTACTGGTGGCAAATAAGTTTCAAACCGGTTTTGATCAGCCGCTTTTATGCGGCATGTATGTGGATAAACGGCTTTCGGGGATACAGGCGGTCCAAACACTTTCCCGGCTTAATCGCTGCTACCCTGGTAAGGATCGGACCTATGTGCTTGATTTTACCAACGATGCCAAGGAGGTGCTGGAGTCGTTTAAAACTTACCATTCTACGGCAGAACTGACGGCGACTACCAACCCCGATTTGGTTTTGGATTTACGAAACAAGCTTGATTCAGCAGGCCATTACGACCAGTTTGAGGTAGACCGTGTGGTAGTCGTTGAACTTAAGCCAGACGCCAAGCAAAGCGAATTGGTAGAAGCGATAACGCCGGTGGTTGATCGGTTGATGAAGCGTTATAAATCGGCGCAGGAAGCATATCGGATTGCGTTGGAAAAGGGGGACGCAGAAGCCAAGAAAAAAGCTAAAGAAGAAATGGATGTGCTTGTTTTGTTTAAAGCAGATATGGGGGCCTTCCTTCGACTTTACATGTTTCTTTCACAGATTTTCGACTACGGTAATACAGACCTTGAAAAACGGGCAATCTTTTACCGCAGGCTGGTGCCATTACTAGAATTTGGCCGAGAGCGGGAAGGCATTGATCTTTCGAAAATAAAATTAGCTGCTCATACTCTGAAAAACCTTGGCAAACAGTCCATGACACTGGGTGAGGGGAAAAATCCAAAACTCGAACCCATCACAAGTGTAGGCAGCGGCGGCGTCAACGAAAAAGAAAAAGCGCTACTTTCGCAGATCATCGAAAAGGTAAACGAGTTGTTTGAAGGCGATCTATCGGAACAGGACAAATTGATTTATGTGAATGATGTACTCAAGGGCAAGCTGCTTGAATCGCAGACTTTGGGCCAGCAGGCGGGCAGCAACACCAAGGAGCAATTTTCTAATTCCCCCGACCTTGACCGTGAAATTACCAATGCCATCATGGGGGCGTTGGATGCACATAACTCTATGAGTACGCAGGCTATAAATTCAGCGGTGATACGGCATGGCCTCAAGGATATTTTGCTGAACCATGCTGGCCTTTGGGAAACTTTACGGGCCAAAAGTATGGCCCCCGTCGTGGACGAAACAACGACCGCAATTTGACCGGCCGGCGTTGTAGAGTCGAACCACCCAAATCTTCTTGAAATTCATCAACTTTACCGTCGTGGTTTCGCCGCCGCCGGCGGCTGTAGCAATAGAAAATCCCCTTGCAGCTGCAGCCAGATCGATGGGCACGCTAAAACACCTTATCTTCCTTTATTACAATGGTTTATGGCGCATATTGCATTGTAATTGGTCGCTTAAACACCTTTGAAACAACTTAAAACCTCAATTAAAAGCAGCCTCATGTCATTTATTGGTATGGCGTTAATTCACGCTTTTTTCAAGGAGGTCGATAATGTCCGAATCTGCACTTTTAAGTGCCAAAGAATCCGCAGCATTTTGTGCTGTAAGTATTGCGAGTTGGTGGCGCTATCATGCCGCAGCAAAAATCCCAAAAGCGATAAAACTTGGTGGCGGCACTTTTTGGAACCGTCAGGAGTTGGCAGCATGGGTCGCCGCCGGCTGCCCTGACCGTGAGAGCTGGGAAGCTATCCGAAAGGCGGGTGCGAAATGAACGACGAAGTTTTTAGTGACCGAGTGCGCCTTGAATGGTTGCATAAGAAAGGCGAATGGCTGCCCCGTTTACCGAGCGATTCAAAAACGCATGAGCAATTTACAACTCAGGAAATGTACCTGAATGATCAAATTCTGAAAAAAGTTGCGGATGCATTTAATGCTATCCATGGAAAGGATGGTGCCAAATGACCGACCCTCTGAATGACGTAGTTAAGAAAATTAAAAACCAACAGAAGCCCAAAGCTCCGCCGGGGCAAACGCCGCTGCCGCCGCAACCGTCTAGAGTAGAGCCCGTTTATGATGACGAGCCTTGGCCGGATCTTCCCAGTAGCAAAGAATTGCCAAAGAAAAAAGAATTTCCATTGGCAGCTTTGCCGAAGCAAGCGCAGGTATTCTGCGAAGCCGTTTCCGATGCAATGCAAACGCCCGTAGACTTCGCAGTGCTTGGCATTCTTGGAGCGATGGCCTGCGCAATCGGAGCGAGTACCCGCCTTGAAGTTAAACCCGGCTGGATCGAGCAGTCCGTTCTTTGGTTGGCGCTTTGCGCCCGCCCAGGTGCAGCAAAGACGCCGAGCTTGAATGCCTGCTTTAAACCGATCCGAGGCATTCAGAAGGAGCTAAACCTAAAGTATTCGCAGGCGATGACGACTTATCGGGAAAAGTTGGCGCAGGCAAAAAAAGACCCAACCGTGGAGCTTCCCACAAAACCCGTCGAAGAGTTCCTTCTTCTAGGGGATGTTACCCAGGAAGCATTGGTGCGAACCCTGAGCGAATCCCCAAGGGGTGGTGCCATATTAAGCGATGAGCTTACAGGGTGGCTTGGTTCCCACGACAAATACTCGGGCAAGGGAAATGATCGACAAGCGTACTTAAGCCTTTGGTCAAGCCTGCCCTTGAGCGTTCATAGAAAGCTTGACGGTGTGATTTCGGTTAACCTGCCTGTCTTGAGTGTGGTTGGAGGCGTGACGCCATCAAGTTTGCCCCGTCTTCACGGTAATGCCGAGGATGGTTTTCTATCACGAATACTGATTGCCTGCCCGGAAGAACGCCAAGGCGTTTATACGAAGCAGGGAATAACCACAGCGCAAGCGCTCGCCTATGGAGCGTTCATTCGAAAGCTCTGGGAGCTTCAACCCGAGCACAGAGATGAACACGGTATAACGCCTAGGACGGTTTTCTTGAGTGAGGATGCAGAGGTGCTTTTCGAATCATTCTACAACGAGATGCAGGCCACCCTTACTGGCGATGCAATACCTAGCTTATTGCGTGGCACATTCTCCAAAGCGCCTTCGCAGGTGGCGAGAATCGCCCTGGTGCTTCATTGTGGGCGCCAAGTATCTGGTGAAGAACATGACCCGTACCGTTTGAGCGTTGATTGTTTGGATGGTGCAATTCAGATTGTCAGGTACTTCTTGAGCCATTTAAAAAGCATGGAAAGCCTATTTCATCAGGGGGCTACCCGAGCAGAAAAAATTCGAGGCAAAGTGCTTGATTGGCTTAAGCAGGAGGCCAAGAACCTCTGTGGGCTGCCTGCCACTTGGTCGAAACTTCGGCACGATGTGCGATGCAGCATCACGCTTCACGATGGCAAGATTGACGACCGAGCCCTTGTGCAGTGCCTCGAAGGCTTGCAGGCAACAGGCCATATAAGGCTTAAATACCCGCAGAATAAATCAGGCCACAACTTGAAGCCTTTGATTTATATCAATCCAATTTTGGTGCGGGAAGAAAAGATGGTTAAGCATGACCGACTCGAATAGGGAAACACCACCCCATCTTGAAGAAGCCATTATCCAAAATATCCGTAATATCCGAATTTTTGTGAAAATAGAACCACCGGGTAATAACCAAAAAAAACCGTATTTTAGTAAAATGAAACTTAGGAGGCGCTAAGATGAAACCCCAAGAAAAAACATCAATAACCCCAATAGCAGTTAAGGCAAATGATGCAGCAAAAATTCTAGGTATAGGAAGAACTTCCCTACATCATTTGATGAAAGATGGAAAAATTCCGTATACACAAGTTGGTCGGACTGTGTTATTTAGCATTAACGATTTAGAAAATTTTCTTAAACCGCAGCCAAGAACTTATTCAGATTCAGAAGTCATTGGGGTTGTTTTAAAAACTTTGGAAAGGATGTTGACCAATGGGTAGTCTTAATCCAATAAATGGTACCTATCGAATAACATTCGGCCTTCATGGCAAACGGGTGACAATCTACACAGGAAAGATGGGCCCTCGTGAAGCAGAACGGCTGCGTGATAAGGTCAAAGAACTTGCACGCATCAAGGAACGCAATGGGAGGATTGAAGAGTCAGAAAACATTTTAAAATGGGTGTCCACAATCATTGGAACCAAGCTGCATACAAAACTTGTTAATGTTGGATTATTGGAAACGGTTAAAGACACCCAATTAGGTTCTTTTTGCGAAGCATATATTGCTTCTAGAACCGACATTAAACAACAAACAAGAATCAATCTACTTTCTTCTAAAAGGATGCTTGTGGAGCATTTTGGTGCGGGTACAGACCTAAGAGCTATCACGCCCGCCCATGTTTCTGAATTTAAAGCGGCCTTGATGACAAGGTATGCAAATGCAACAACGGGGCGTACTCTAAGAAGGGGAAGACAATTCTTCGCCCATGCAGTTGATGCAGGGATTATAAACCGTAACCCATTTGATAAACTAAAAATCCCAAACCAAACAAACCCTTCCAGACTTTTCTTTGTAGACAGAGAAACCTGCCAAAAAGTTTTGGAAACCTGCCCTAACTTGCAATGGCGGTTGATATTTTCACTTGCACGGTTTGGAGGGTTAAGGGTTCCCAGTGAACTTATTAACTTGCAATGGAACGATGTTTTATGGAGTCAAAAGAAAATTAAGGTTCCATCACCCAAAACAGAACATATCGAAGGAAAAGATCATCGATGGGTTCCCCTATTTCCTGAGATAATAGAACCATTACGGCAGGCATTTGACATTGCCAAGGACGGGGAGCAATTTATCTTCCCAAGAACAATCACTGGGGCGGTAAATTTAAGAAAAGGGTTAACCAGCATCATCAAGAAAGCTGGGCTTTCTCCTTGGCCTAAGCTATTCCAAAACTTACGAGCAAGTAGAGAGACAGAACTTTGTCAAAATTTTCCGCTTCATGTTGCTTCTAAATGGATTGGAAATACGCCAACGGTGGCTATGGGGCATTACCTTCAAGTGATTGACTCTGATTGGGAAAAGGCGACAACCACTACCCAAAAAAGTGACACAAAAAGTGACACATCGGGTGTCGAAATGACACATTTTAACACATATTGTGGCGGTTCGCAGACTTTCACCAATGTTCAAGAATTGATTAAAATCCTCGGTGATTCTAGTGTTTTATCGACAATTATCGAAGAAATGCAAAATGATCAAGTGCCCCGAGTAGGGATCGAACCTACGACAAGCTGATTAAGAGTCAGCTGCTCTACCAACTGAGCTATCGGGGCTTATTCTGTTACTTCTTTCTTATCTCTTTACCCCCATGCTTGGCAAGTATTGAAAATAGGA
>CAMDHK010000025.1 GCA_945897965.1 Candidatus Kuenenia stuttgartensis
ATTTAACTAGCGCGCTAAAACCTCTCTGGCTAAGCTCCTAGACGCGCGGCTGCTGTTTTATTAAGCAGCCATTGAGAACTGCGGTTCTGCAGTTAAGTTTGATCAGATATTTACGTGGCCATCTGATCAACCACGGCACGCAACCTGCACTTCCGTAAGCCCGGTCGAAACCGGATCGCCCCCGAAAATCACAAATCACTAACTCTTTCTATTATATCTCTCGAATTCCTTCTCGAGATATAGTATTTTTCGTAATTACAGTAATATTATTTCAACTATTCTGTCTTTTTTAGGAAAAACCATGATTTCACTGCCTACTTTTCTCACTTTTGCCCTATTGGCAACACATGCAGAACCCCAAACCATCCCGCTTTGGCCTAATGGTGCCCCTGGCGCGATGGGTACAGAAGATAAAGATAAACCCTCTCTCACCATTTATTTGCCTGCCAAGGAAAAAGCGAACGGCACTGCAGTGGTGGTTTGCCCAGGTGGTGGTTATGGTGGGTTGGCGATTAGCCATGAAGGGAAAGAGATCGCAGAATTCCTAAACCTTCAGGGTATTTCTGCATTTGTAGTTAAATACAGACTTGGGCCGAAGTATCGACATCCCGCACCCTTGATGGATGCACAACGCGCAATACGAACGGTAAGGGCTAATGCAACCACCTATGGGGTGGATGCAAAGAAGATTGGGATCTGGGGTTTTTCTGCGGGCGGGCACCTTGCATCCACTGCGGGCACCCAGTTTGATGCTGGCAACCCCGATGCCACAGATGCCATCGATAAAGCAAGTTGCAGGCCAGATTTTTTAATTCTTTGCTATCCCGTGATCACTTTTGAACCACCCTTTGCACACATGGGCTCACGCAATAATCTTTTAGGCAAAGATGCAGATGCAAAACTTGTGGAAAGCCTTTGCAATCATACCCGCGTAACCGCACAAACCCCGCCCACCTTTCTTTTTCACACCGATGAAGATACCGCTGTGCCCCCAGAAAACAGCATCTTGTTCTACCTCGCATTGAAAAAACACAAGGTGCCTGCAGAGCTTCACATCTATGAAAAAGGCAAGCATGGCGTAGGGCTTGCAACAAAGATGGGTGAAACATCAAGTTGGCCAGACCGGTTGGTCGGCTGGTTAAAAAACAGGGATTTGATTCCTGCCAAGTAGTGCTTTTATCTAAAACGGATCGAGGGGATCTTGTATCCCCTCTTGACGAACTTCCGTAATTAGAACTAAAATTCGGCAAGTCAAAATAAGGAGTTGGGGTATTTGTGTACCATTTGAATTAAAGCAAAAGGTACAAAGTACTTGAGTGGTTGGTTTCAAGGATGAAAGCAGCTTTTGAAATGCGCATGGTTTCGATTACAAATGGGTTGCAGGTTTGGGCTAATGCCAAGCTGAATTTCTATTTGGAAATTTCAGGCAAACGCCCCGATGGTTTTCATGAATTAAGTACATTCATGGTGCCTGTGCGGATACACGATATTTTAGAATTTCGCGAAGTCCCAACAGGCACGATCAAGCTTTGGTGCGATTCGAAAGAGTTATCTACGGGGCCGGATAATCTGATAGTTCGTGCTGCAACCATGCTGCAGGAAGAAAGCAAAAAGCCATTGGGTGCAGAAATCCGTTTATTCAAGAATATTCCATGGCAGGCAGGATTAGGCGGTGGTTCTTCAGATGCAGCTGCCACCCTTAGCGCTTTGAATCAACTCTGGAAGCTAAATCTAACTGAAAACGTACTGGAAGAAAAAGCTGCAAAGCTAGGCAGTGATGTGCCATTTTTCCTGCAAAAGAAGGCAGCTTGGTGCACAGGCCGGGGTGAAAAAATATTGCCTTCAACTTTTAGATGTGGTTTAAGTATCTTAGTTATAAAGCCTGTTTTCGGTCTCTCCACCGCAAGTGTTTATTCGCATTTAAAAATCCCCACCTCTCCAAGGGATCAAGCGGAAGCCAAGGGATCATTTGTTGGTTCAGAAATGAGCAAAGTGAACGAAGGGTTATTTAACAGGTTGCAGGAACCGGCACTTGAATTAGAGCCAGCACTTGGGTTATTGTTCGAAGCCTTAAGAAAGGCTGGGGCTAAAAAGCCCTTATTATGTGGTAGCGGGTCTGCAATTTTTGCGCTTTTTGAACACGATGAACGAGCTCTTGAAGTTGCAAAAGCTCTTATAAATGGCCCTGCTAGAAATCTTATACAGCATACTTTTATCACCAGGCAGGCAATAAAATCCTGCGACAATTAAGGAGAGTTGTTGTGAAAATCACGGAAGTTCGAATCAAACTCATGGAATCGGGTAACGACAACGAAAAACTTCAAGCATTCTGCTCCATTACCTTTGACAATGCTTTTGTCATCCGCGACTTGAAAATCATTGAAGGCACCCGGGGTTGGTTTGTGGCTATGCCGAGCCGTAAATTAATGGATCGCTGCACCAAATGTTCTTGCAAAAATCAACTCCGAGCCCGTTTCTGTAATCAATGTGGATGCAAACTTGCAGAGTTTAGGGGCATGGGTCGCGATACCAATGGGAAGCAGAAAATGCATGCAGACATTGCCCACCCCATCAACCCGGAATGCAGGGAAAACATTCAACAGGCCGTATTAAGTTCGTTTCATGCAGAAATCGAAAAATCTAAGTTACCTGGTTACATTTGCAGTTACGATGACATCGATCATGATTTTGAACCAGCAAGCTATGCAGAAGAGAAATCTAACGTAAACCGTGGTTATCAAACCGATGAACAGGGCTAAAGCCCAAGCACAGACCTTCCCGTTTGCCCTATTTTTTCCACTTTAACGTGCCTGAGATAAATCATTTTAAGTTCAGTAAATCGTACAGTAGCGGTTAAGCCCCTTCCTTGATTGATTAGATTTACCTTTGCACAAAGTTGCAAGGAGAGGTTCGGGCATGGCGCCCGAAAAAGGCCCTTGGCACTTTTGAGAAAGGTTGCATCAATAGTTGTCTGGGCCTGACAATGTTCATGAAGTTTGGGGCATATTAACTTCATGACTCTTTCTGCTAAAAGAGAATCATTGTCGTTTTGATTTGGCTGGCCCTGCTGGGAAATGGCGTACCTGAAAATAACGAACAACAGGATGATCGCCTTCAGAGAATTCTGGCTGGGTTTAGCTTTAGAAAGGCCGGGAACCTTTCTTACAATTCCGATTATGCGCCTGCGAAAGCCCCTTCGCTCGCGAATAATCGGTTTTTTTTATGCAAGTTCCTCTTAAAACAGCGCTTTTCTCTTGCCTGTTCTTTCGGAAGATGAAATATTTAAGTAGATACTATTCTGGCCCCTACCAAGGTTACAAACATGACAAACTTTACATTAAAAGCTGGCAGCCTAACTCTACTACTTAGCTTTTTTACAATGCTGGCAATCCCTGCTTCCGCAAAGGCTGAAAGCGAATCCATCAATTTTCGAACTCACGATGGCGTATTGCTATCAGGCAAATTTTACGCCAGCGCCAAGCCTAAAGATGGCGCTTCCATCATTCTTTTGCACGATTTCACTTTCCGTAAAGGTGGCGATAGTTCGCAAGACGGGTGGGAAAAACTAGCGCTTGATCTTCAGGCAGCAGGCCAAAGTGTATTAAGTTTTGATTTTCGTGGGCATGGCAAAAGTACAGTTGTAAACCCAAACTTTTGGCTACAACCCCACAACATGGTTTTACCGGGCGCCAAAATGCCAAATAAACCTGGCAAAATCAACTCGAGTGAATTTACCTCCACCTATTACCCAAACCTTGTCAACGACATCGCTGCAGCCAAATCCTTCCTAGATATTAAAAATGATGATGGCGAAGCAAACAGTTCAAACATCATTGTCATTGGTGCAGGTGAAGGGGCAACCCTTGGGGCGCTGTGGATGGCAAGCGAATGGCGCAGACTTTCTTGTACTGTTGAAGATGTACCCCAAAATGCAGGAATATTAAATCTCAAAGCTGTTGGACCCAAAAGAATATATTTAAAAGCAAATGCAGCGGAAGATGCTGAGGGGAGTGCACAACTTTCAGCAATATGGCTTTCGATCAGCCCGACCGTTGCAGGCAAAAGTTACACAACTCAAGTTCAAGGTTGGCTGAAGGATATCACTATGCCCAGATCCAGAAGGGTGCAGATGGTATTTGTAACCGGCACTGATGACAAAACCAGGGACGATTTTTCCCTGAGTCTATTAAAGAGAGTTAAACCTGGTTTTACACGAGAAGAGAAAAAAGCAGATCCGAAAGCAAAATCAGCTACCTCGCCTGATCAAAAATTTACAGGCGAATTCAAATACAAATCCAAGAGTGTAGGGAGTAAATTATTAGAGGACGCCAACGAGGATATTGTCAAAAACTATATTACACTAATGACCAAAAAAGGTGAAAACACCTTGCGAACCTTTAGTAGAAAAAAGATTGAAGATGCCTCCTACAGTTGGTTTTTTGGCCCATTGGATCCCAAAACAGGCAAGCCTGCTATACCTGCAAACCAAGTAGGATTCCCCGCTAAGTTTACCTACGACCAAGAAAGAATTCAGCCCCTGCCCCTCAGGTTTATGGGCATTACCAATTAACGCATAACTTCAAACAAAAAAGGCTTCCCCGATATTATCTGGGAAGCCTTCTTTTATTGACAAACCACCTTAGCTTGCGAATTCCGTACGCACGGTTTCTAACAACTTCTTAGTTGCTCGAATACCATCTGCCTCACTTAACTTGCTTCCTTCGTATTCAATACCAACAAAACCATGGTATTTGGCATCCATAACAATCTTCATCATCTTGCGATAATCAGTTTTGGTTTCATTCCCCTTTGCATCAAAGTCGTGGGTTTTAGCACTAACGCCCTTGGCATAAGGCATCAGTTCCAACACACCTTTATAGCGATCGTATTCTTCATCCTTGCTGACTCGGAAATTCCCAAAGTCGGGAAGTGTACCGCAACCAGGATGGCCAACCTTCTTGATGGTTGCAGCAAGCCATGCGCCATTGCTGGATAAACCACCGTGGTTTTCAACAATCACATTGATCTGCATCTTCCCTGCCCATTCGGAAAGCATGCGTAAGCCATCCGAGGCCCGGTTCATTTGTTCTTCGTACAAACCGCTGCTGCCCGCATTCACCCGAATGGAATGGCAACCAAGAGTCTTGGCCCATTCAACCCAGCGGTAATGATTTTCGACTGCAAGTTTGCGTTTTTTTTCATCTGCATCGCCCAACTGACCTTCACCATCGCACATAATCAAAACGCTTTTTACATTAAGGTCGTCACACTTTTTGCGAAGTTCTTTGACATACCCATCATCTTTTTTCTTATCTTTATAAAACTGATTGACATACTCAACTGCGTTGATGCCAAACTCTTCCTTGGATACTTTAGGGAAATCGCCTGCATCCATTTTCTTGCCAAAGATCGCCTTATGAAGCGACCATTGCGCAAGGGAGATTTCAAACAGTTCTTTTTTTTGTGAGGCAAATGCAAAGCTGGAACCAATGCCTGCCGCAGCAAGGCTAGCAACAAACTCTCTACGATTCATGTTTTGTCCTGTAAAAAGGGGAGATAATTACTCAATCAAACCAAATAGATTATAAAGTAGTGGTAGCGGGATGCAACTAATAAAAAACCCTTAGGAAACGATCATGAAACTTACGCCCTTTGAAGAAAGCTGTATGGCGGCAGCAATTGATGAAGCAAAAAAAGGCCTAACTGAAGGCGGCATCCCGATAGGTTCTGTAATCGAACACAAAGGAAAAATCATTGGGCGTGGGCACAATCGCAGGGTACAAAATGGCAGTGCAATCCTCCATGGCGAAATGGATGCCTTGGAAAATGCGGGCCGATTGCCTGCGGGTGTTTATCGCGAATGCACCTTGTATACAACACTTTCCCCCTGCCCCATGTGCACCGGGGCGATACTGCTTTATCAAATTCCAAGGGTCATCATCGGGGAAAACAAAACCTTCATGGGTGACGAGAAACTTCTCGAGAGCCGAAATGTTAAAACTATGGTTCTACAGGATCACCGCTGCATCGAAATGATGGAGCAATTCATTCTGGAAAAACCAACATTATGGAACGAAGATATCGGCGTCTGATACTTTCATGACAACTTACTTCTGCGCCTTTTTCATCATGTCTGCAATTTGAACATTGACGCCGTTCTTGCTTTTGCTTTCATGGGCAGCCTCCATAAACGCAAGTATTTCCATGGTCTCATTGGCGCTAACGGGAACTGGGCCGCCCTTGAAAAACTTGGCTATCTCGATCGCTATCCCTTCATAACCCATGTATTTATCATTGGTGGGAACAATTCCTTTAACAGGAACGCCATGGCCATATACTCCGGTAACCGAAACGCCTTTTTCCCCAAACACGGTACCACTATATTTGATAGCGCCTTTTTTAATACCCCTATAAGTTGCAACTCTGCCATCCGCCCAGGTGCCGGTAATCGATTCAGCGATTGGTGTTGATGTACAAGATACTGAAACACATCCCGCCCCCATGATGCTGTAAATTGTTTCGATACTATGCAAGGCATGCCAGTAAAGTTCTGAATGGTGCGGTACCGTGGGGCAACCGCCATACATTTCGCAACCCAGAACATTACCAACCTCTGGGTGATTTTTCATGCCTATAAAGCCTGGGCTGAAACGATGTTGGGAACTTGTCCAGCAAGGGGTTTTGGTTTGTTCAGAAAGGCGGATAATTGAAACTGCATCACTAAAATTGGCAGCAATAGGCCGGCCAATGTAAAGTCGTTTCCCAGCTTTTAAAACCAAAGATGCTTCTACAAGATGCCTGCGCCCATCCAAACTCATGATCATTACCACATCACAATTTGCAAGTAACTCATCTACAGAAGCAACCATTTTAACACCGTATTTAGTCAGTGCATCTTTCCATTTGGGCAAGCTATCAACGCTCTCGGGGATATCAATGCTTGGGGTCGATGGAAATGCCGCAACGACTTTCAGGCCACCGAGGTCGCCTGTCGCCTTGGGGTCATTAAACAACTGGGTGTAAGCAACAGACTGATAGTTATCAATTCCAAGGATACCTACCCGAACCGGTTTCGATTCCTGTGCCAAAAGAGTTCCAAAGGAAAGGACCAAAACAAGGAAAGCAGTGAAGCGAACGGGATGAAAACTAAGCATGATGAGGATCTCTTAATACAAGGGAAGGAACATTTAGATTAATGGCAATAAGGATCGAACAAAAGCAAAAAGGGTGGTTATTTTCAAATAAATATACATTGTTTGACTAAGATCTGGGCCAAAGATAAAAAAAAGACCGTATCTTTGATGATTTTTAATTCTTTCGGCCTTCAACATACGATATATTTATGAGATAAGTTGTTAATCCCGCCTATATGATTCTTTTAGTTTTCTGGAGCAGACTTATAATGTCAAATCAAGCCAACAAAAAGCTCGCAAGAAGAAGTTTCCTTAAAATAGGTGCATTTGGGGCTGCGGGGTTTACATTACCCCAACTTTTGCAAGCCGAAGCTAAGGCAGGAATCAAGTCTTCGCAAAAGTCAGTCATTCTGATTTACCTTGTAGGTGGCCCGCCCCACCAAGATATGTTCGATCTTAAACCTGATGCCCCAAAAGAAATCGCAGGGCCCTGGAAACCAATCGCAACCAATGTCAACGGCATCAAAATCTGCGAAGCATTCCCTCTGCTTGCTGGGATGATGGATAAATTAACCATCATCAGATCCATCGTCGGCAATCAAGATGGGCATGATGCGATTCAAGTTTTCAACGGGCACCATCCAAAAAAGATGACCCCTGCAGGTGGATGGCCCCAATTTGGATCCACCGTAGCAAAAATTCAGGGCCCTGTTGATCAGGCAACTCCTCCCTTCATCAGCATGTGCTACACCTGCACCCACGGCCCTTACAACGAACCAGGCCCAGGCTTCCTCGGATCTTCCTACACACCTTTTCGCCCAATGGGCCCTTCCCGAAAAGATATGATCCTTCAAGGGGTTACCCTCGACGGCCTTTCGGAAAGAAAAAACCTATTGCGCAGCTTTGATCACATGCGCCGTGATGTCGATGCCAAGGGTATGCTCAAAGGCATGGATACTTTCAACGAACAAGCTTTTGGTCTACTGACATCCTCGCGTCTTGCAGATGCGCTAGATTTATCGAAGGAACACCCACACACCGTCGAACGCTATGGCACAGGCGACCCAACTAAGTTCATCGATGGTAATGGCGCACCCCGAGTTCCACAAAGCATGTTAATCGCACGCAGGCTTATCGAAGCTGGCGCTCGAGTTGTTACACTTAACTACAGCAAATGGGATTGGCATGGCGGCATGAAAGCAGAAGGCCGAGATAACAACTCGATCTTCGTTCGAGAAAAAGAAGACTTCCCGATCTTTGATAAATGCGTCAGTGCTCTGATTGAAGATCTTCACCAACGCGGCATGGATAAAGATTGTAGTGTTGTCATCATGGGCGAATTTGGCCGTACCCCCAAAATTAGCAATATCGTAGGCCGCGATCACTGGCCTCAAGTCAACTGCGCATTAGTTGCAGGGGGCGGTATGAAAATGGGACAAGTAATCGGTGCAACCGATCGCATCGGCGGAGAAGCATCACAGCGCCCCGTCAAGTTTGGCGAACTTTACTCCACTCTTTACCACAACCTTGGCATCAACACGAATGAAGTAACTTTGACCGATATCAACGGCAGGCCGCAATTCCTCGTCGAAGATAATGCGCAACCCATGCCCGAACTAGTTTAAGCTTCACTGCTTTCAAACCCCGTCTTGCTGTTAATACTTTAATCAGCAAGGCGGAAAATCGAATTGTGTATCACACTGCTAAACTTCTTCCCATCTGCTGCAAGCAAAGAATACTTGATTTCCATTCCCCAAGTGGGTTCGATGCCTTCGATATGCAATTCAACAGTCTTATTATCTGAAGACAACTTTGCTGAGGTAACTTTGAGTGTTCTCTCATCAATATGTTTGGAACCGTATTTCTCGCTGCGTTTAAGCCCCCAGATCTTGACAGCATAATTCTCTGGGTTAGTGGCAGACTTAGATTCAACTTCTCCACTTAACTTAATCGAAACCCCTTTCTTCATTGCATGTAATTCAACAGGGACTTCTACAGGTTTACCAGTATAACGAATGCGGTAGAACCCACCAGGAGCAGTTTGATTACCAGCCCAAGCAAACATACCACAACAATAAAGCTGACCATCTTCCGGATTGAATCTACCCCGCGAAACACCCGTCGGGAATTGAGGCAAAGGCAATGCGCACATTCCGCCCTGCCATTCGCCATTAACTTTTTCATGAGGCACAACATACACTTTACCGTAACCATAGGAGAAATTCAAAAGTGACCCTTTAAGCGGCCCCCAACCATTTCCAGTAACCCAAAGCAATTCAGAAGGCGATCGATCAAACTCATTGGTGATCCAGCAGAGTGGATTTTTCATTGCTGCATCGGATGAATCTATAACATCGTGATAGCCCCAGAAATTTCCATGATAGCTACCCTTCTCTACAAGATTGATGCGGTTCTTGGGCATCCAAAAGCCCTCTTGATCCGTCAGGAAGAAAGTGCCATCGGGGTTTAGGCACACGCCGTTGGGCGCTCTAAAACCAGTGGCCAGAATTTCTGTCTTCGAACCATCCTTGCTAACCTTCAAGAGTGTTCCATGATGAGGAACCACAGCTTTAAGCGCATGGCAGGCGGCCTTGGCATAATAGAAATTGCCCTCTGCATCAACTTGCAGTCCCATCGCAAACTCATGAAAATGCTGGGTCACCTGATGATCATTATTAAAGCATTCGTAGAAATCTGTTTCGCCATCGCCGTTAAGGTCGCGCAATATTACAAGTTGATCCCTGCAAGTCACATGAACAACATCGTTCACCAACTTAAGCCCAAGTGGCTGAAATAATCCCGAAGCAATCCTTCTCCAAGTAAGGCCTTTATCAATTGCATTCAAACCATCCACGAGCCAGACATCGCCATCCCATGTGCAAACTGCAGCACGCTTTGAATCTGCATAAAAATCAAAACCTGTCAGCCTCATTTGGCAATTCCAAGGGTTGTTGGCTGGGTGGTTCAACACATCGATTGCAAAAGCTTGATCATTAGATCCAACAACCGCCTGAGCTTTAATCAAATCTGGCCAACGCTTCGGCCCACCTTGCATAAAAGGTTCCAACGAAACTGCGCTAGTTGCACCCTTGGCAAACGCTTGTAAGAGAACCAAAGGGCCATCTGATTGCAAGACTTTAATAAGTTGGGGTGTATTCGATGCAGGAATTTGAAGCACCGTATACCCCTCTTTTTCCACAAGCTTGGCATTCGCTGCTACGACCGCACAAGGTGTTCCCACAGGTGCCACTCTCATGGTTAAATCGCGGGAGGACTTGCCCACATTTAAATTGCGGGTGTAAACAACCTTGCCTGATGAAGCGATTTCGTAAGCGGGCATCTCCAGAATTTTGGCATCGCCCACGCTATAAGAAATAATGGCTTGACTACCATAATGGTACATGCCCAAATACTTCGACCATGAATTAGGCAGCGGGCCATAAGGTTTGCCATCACGACCTTTAAACCTTAGATCTTCAAAAGATCCAGTTTCTGGATTAGCCCAACCAGGCCCCACAGGGTTTGCGAATTTCACATTCCCCACTACCCTTGGATGCACCTGATGCCTGCCATTGAAATTGATGCCGTTGTAATCCATGAACCCTTCACCCTCCCATGCCGCAGCCATGCGCATGGTATCGTGATCAAACATCATCCAATGCCTGCCTCGGGTGATTCCCCCGGGCCCATTATCCAACCGCACTGCAATCCCCTTGTAGGCAAAATTGCCTTTATCACCAACCTCTAAAGTTAACATTAAACTAGGGCCATAATTCATCATCACCCATGGTTCAATGTTGGAAGGTTTGGGCCCGCGTGTAGATCCCTTGGGTAACGCTGCAATGTAAGTATCATCCACCTTTGCATACTGTTCTTGGTTATAAGGCTTTAAAAAAGCTTCGCGGATGTAATGAATCACATCGTATTTCTGCTCGGGGACCATCCAAGCCTGAGGAGTCATAACCGCATAGCCATGTGTCAAAGTTTGATACATGCGAAAAGGATCTGAACCGTTTTTAAACTTACCCTCTGCAAACCTTAATGAAGTAGGCATGGAACCGACTTGATCTTTGGTACCATGACAGTTGGCGCAAACTCGCAAATAAATGGCTTCTCCCCTTTTGAAACTTTTCGCATCAATGGATTTCAAGAAGCCAGCATGATCAATATCTTTTTCATATTCAGGCAGGGGAAGGGCTGCAAAGAGAGAAGAGGCTGGGCGCATTTGTTTTGCATACTCAGGCCCCTTTTCAGCCACCTCCATCAAAAACCGAGCAATGTCCAAGAACTCTTGTCTACCACTAAGAACATTAATTAAACCATCGGGCATCAATGATGGCCCTTTATCACTTCGATCTTCAATTTCTTTTTTCGAAATGGTGATAAGTTTGCCATCGATTGCATTATCACGGATGACAACTGCATCACTTTTATCTTCTGCCAAAAGCCCTGATATGATTTTCCCGGCTTTGGTCGTGATAACCACCGTTTCAAAACCTTTCTTAATTACCTTGGAGGGCAGAATCATGGATTCCACAAGATAAGCATCCGTAGCATCCTTCCCTAATTTAGTAAGATCTGGTCCATACTTATTGTTATCATCTCCAACCGAATGGCAACGAATACAAGCCATATCCTGCCTATAAAAAACCAAAGCTCCTCGAGAAGCGTCGCCTTTTTCCCTAGCATCGCGTGACAGATTCGAAATGTTTTCCTTTACCAACTGTTGCTGCAAGGTAGGCGAAGGCTCTATACCAAAACTAAATTCAGCTACAAAAACCAAGAAAGACACGCCAACGAATATATTCCTGAAATATGAATTACTAAACATAAGTGTCCTCAAATTAAAGCTATCGACGAAACTGAATTGCAAAAGCAGAAACTCTTTAATTTATTAATAGCGAGATGGGCATGGTTCGAAAAAACACACCTGAACCGCCTGCTTGTTTTGCATCAGTATCGTAAAAAATTGTACCGAGGGTTTGTGCATCAAGCATCACAGATCTTGGGCACGCTCTGCCACCAATAGGCCTGCTGGGGTTGTAAAACTCAATGGGTTTATCCATGTGCCAAGTTTTACCATCATCCTTTGAAACAAGGTAATTAATCACATCGCCCCCCACACCGGGGCCAACAATTTGAGATGCTATCAATAACCCATTATCTAAGCAGATCATCTGATGGCGCCAACCTTGAGTAGAAACATCTGGAAAAGGTTTTACCTCAATCCAGGTTTTACCTTCATCGGTTGAACGCATCCCCTTGCCGCTGATTAGTGTGCTTTTAGGGGTTTTAACTATGGGAACCAACCCATGATTCCT
Source organism: Candidatus Kuenenia stuttgartensis (assembly GCA_945897965.1). GTDB lineage: Bacteria > Planctomycetota > Planctomycetia > Gemmatales > Gemmataceae > UBA969. The sequence continues at coordinate 12,455 of CAMDHK010000025.1, forward strand.
GCCATCGGCAAAGGTACTTTCTTCCCCTGTGGTTGGGTTGTACAAAACCGTTCTATCCATCAAGGGGAGCAACCATTTATCCTTGGCAAGTTCCACAATGGGATGGCGAATCACACTTTCAATTTTCACATCTTTGTTCTTGTTGATGTTTTTTGGTTGGCTCCAAGTGATGCCATCATCATCGCTGATAGAAAAAGCAACATGCCTCGATTTCTTTTTATCATCCACATTGAACCAAACATTCCAGGCATGAACGAGCCTACCATCGGTAAGAGTAGTTAGGGAACCGGGATAAACCTGAGTCTCAGTAGTATGTGGAAAAAGTACGGGCTTCGACCAGGTTTTCCCCATGTCGAAAGAACGCGTGATTAAATAAGGCTTGTATTCACTTTTACAATACACCCCGACAATCGTTCCTTTTTTAGAAATACAAAGTGCAGGATGAATATGCCCGCTGACGCCCGAATCAATCCGCACCGGTACTGGTAATTGAGTGCTTTGGGCGCCAAGAGCACCAGCAATCATCATGCATCCAATTAAAACAAGCAAAGGTGTTCGCATTTTACAAACCTCTTAAAAAAATTATGGTTTAGACGATAAAGGCACATCACAAAAAGTAAGTGCTGCAATACCATTCGCACCCAACAAAAGATTCTTCCCGCTCCAAGCCTTGCTATCAAGGTACATGATCTTCTTTGCTTGAGATGGGTTTTTCAACTTAAGCGTAAGAACATTATTCGAAACACTTCCAGACGCAATATTGCCTGCTACCCCATCAAGATAAAATTCACTCACTAACGAATCTGACCAAACAACAGCTTGATCAAACTTCAAAGTAATTTCAGCCTTCTCTGCATTAGAGTAACTTGCATTTTCAAGATTGGGAGGTGTGATTGAAACCAAGGAATTCTTCCCGTAAAGATCTCTTTCAAGCAAAGGGCAAATCATGCGGGCAAACTCTGCGTAGCCAGCAGGAGGGAAATGACAACCACCCGGAGGATTGATTCCCAAGGTAGACATAACACCCATGTTAGAAAAATATCTGGGAAGAGTTCGCTGAATTTCCCGAAGCATATTATCCGAACCCGCAACCCCCATCGAACAAGACTTGGGCCAAATCTGAAACAGATAATAATTTTGGATATTGGGAAAGTCACTTTTCCAGGAAGCGGAAAGATCAACAAAGTATTGAAGATAAGTTTCCCAACCATACCCGCCTGTCGGGCCATCCGCGCCCTGATCATTTTCGCCCTGATGCCATATCACAGCCTTGATCGCATGAGTAAGCCCCGCTTCTTTTACACGCCAAAGCAATCTACCATAAATGGTGCTAGCATCTTCAGGGCTCAACGGGTTGCGCTGGTGCATATCAATGCGGGTGCCACCCACTGCGCCATTAATAAAGCAGATGGGGACTTTGTGAGCTTCCACCAATCTTCTGCCAAGCTCCATGCCCCAATATCCAATCTGGGCATTTTCGTTTTTACGACCACGATGAATCGCATTGCCCCAATATTTCAATCTGGAGCCATCAGGGCTCGTAGAGGTACTTCCAAAGCTTCGAATCCATTCGCTGCTAAATTCAGGGTCTTCCTTACCAATATCCGTAGCAACAGCATTGGATTGACCCTGGATCAAGTAGGCATCACCACAAATAAGATTATCTGCCTTATGCACGACAACCTCTTTACCATCTTTTTTGGTTATAAGTTCCATGCGATATTTAATTAAGCCGGGTTTTAACTTTACGGTAAAGGCATAAGTCCCTCCAGCACTGGGCTTTTGAGTTTCAGTCTCATAAATTTTTTCATCAGCAAAAACTTTCAGAACAAGGTCTGAAGAAGGCTCAGAAAGTGTTCCATTACAAAATAGCGTTCCTTCGTTTTTGTCATCCCTACCATAGAATTGATTATCCATGGGCCGCTCTTCTTTTGAAGAAACTCGCTGAACCCAAGGATCTTTTTTAGGCTCACTCACTTCCATGGCAACCGTCTTGGTTGTCTGCGCACCGCCATTATTCATTGATAATGTTACCGTCATTTTTCCACTGTTCTGGGCACGCTTGAGGATTAATTTATCGCCAGCATCTTCCTTGATTACTGCAAGGCCAGAAATACTCCAAAGGAAGCTAGCTTTGCCCGCACCCTTGGCAGTCATTTCAGATTGATTTAAAATAGTTGGAACAACCTCGATGGTTTCTCTGCCATCCCATTGTAAAGGTGCCTTCAGCGTGAAAAGAGGTTCTGGAATATTTTCTGCAATCGTAATCGGAATATCGATCGTTTTCACGTCATTCGGAAAGATCGCTTTTAATTGAAGAGTCTGCTTAGTATCTTGAGTTACTCTTGGGGCTTCAAAGTTAAATCCAAGCCTATCAACAGCAACAATAGTATCCATCCCATCTCGCTTCAAAATCCAATACAGCTTCTGAGCGCCTTTTACCTCTGCAGTAATAACTTCGCTTTTTCCTTCGTTAATTGCGAGGTCTTTCTTCGAAACTGAAAATGCATCGCCCTTCTCCACAAGTAATCCTGTTACAGTTTGCATGGGTTTTTGATTCTCGTACTGCAATTTGATCCAGTCTGCAGAGCGAGCAACTTTTGAAATCCTTACTTCATCCACATCGCCCACAAAGTTATAGTTGTTGTACCAACCACCAATCCACATGCGTGCAGGCGTAGGAATATCTAAAATAGGCTTGGTATTCCCATCTAATACGCCATCAACATAAACCCGGGAATCCCCTTTTTCATACGTGTGAACCACATGTACCCAGCGATCCATTGCAATACCGCTCTTGGCATCAACATCCGCAAAGTAACACTGAATAGCTACACGCGGCGGGCTTAAAACATTCATCATCACTTTGCCCGGCCTTTGCTCTTTGCCCCAAGCTACAACTGTTGCGTTGGGTTTTTCCGCCTTAAACCAAGCCTCGGTGCTGCTACCATTGGCACCCACTGGAAACGAGGAAATATTCTCCCCCAGGAACAATCCCTGTTTACCCGCCAAATGTCTTCCCCTTCCAATCATTCCTAAAGCATCGGATGTTCCCTGATCTTTAACCGTTAGGAAACCAGTAGAATCTTCCATCTTTTCGCTCATATGCATCACAGCAGCATAACCATTCGATTCATTGAACACTGCCTTGCCATCGGATTCACTTTCGCAATTAGGATTTCCCCAATGAAGGTTGATGCGTTGCCTTTGATTACCTTGGATGAGAGGCACACGAACCCAAATGCTTGCAAAACCATTGGCCACATCCCATTGCTCAATCTGATATTTAAGGGGCTTGCCCCCTGCAGAAGAAAACCGCAAATCCTCTCCCATAGGCCGGGCTTTACTAAAGTTGAAAAAATCTTTGTGCAACCTAACAAGCAGGGGGAAGTCAGCAAGTTTAGCTGTTGAAGGAAGGTTTGCACCTTCGGGCGTGGTTAAAATATATAATGAACTTGATTGCTGCCAGGCTGGATACTGGGCAAAAGCATTAGGAGATATAATCAAACACGACAACAACAAAAGAAGTAATCTGGGATTCATTATCATGGTTCCGCAAAGAGTTCGAACTTAGATGCAACCTGCACAAGCCGGAGGGTAATTACCACACATTGAAAGTGATTATCTCAAACAAATGTTTGCAAATCACCTACAAAAAACCCTTTGTTTTTTAAACTATCATGATTCAATTTGTAATGCTTCCAATGGTAGGCAAAGGCTTCAATATGCTTCGGGTTTTGTTCTTTGCTTATTACCCTCACTTCCGCTAAAACATATTCATTGATTTGCAATATAACGAGACATCCAAATATTCATGACATTCATCAACCATTACGAAATACTTGGTATCGAAGCCAATGCAGATCTTTCAGCCATCAAGTCTGCGTTCAACAAACTTGCAATGCGATATCATCCTGACCGGAACTTAGGTGATCCCATCGCAGAAGAAATGATGAAAAAGCTAAATCAAGCTCTTCGCATACTTTCAGACACTGCGCTACGAAAAGACCACGATGAATATCTGTTTAAAAACAAACCAAATACGCACCCAAAAGCCAATGGAACAACTACTGCCAATGAACAAGCGGAACCGATGCAAACAAAAGATTTGCACGAAGCGATTGCTGCTTTTACAAAAGCCATAAATTTAAACCCAAACGACACAAAGGCCTACATTAACCGTGCTGCAGCTTACAAAGCTCTTAGTGATAAAGATCTTGCAATAGCACAAAAGACAGCACCAGTAAAAAAAAGAAAAACCAAAGGGGCAAAGGAAGAATCGATCGATCTGGGCAAAGGCATTACGCTTCAACTCGTTTTAATCCTCGCAGGTAAATTCCAAATGGGATCTGACCCTTCGGATGAAGATCACAACGATGATGAAACCCAATACGAAGCAACCATCTCCAAACCTTTCTATCTCGGTAAGCACCAGATTACACAAGCACAATGGGAAGTGGTGATGGGGTACAACCCAAGCAAAATTAAAGGGCACGACCTACCTGTTACGAATGTTTCTTGGGATGATTGCCAAAAGTTCATCAACAACCTTAATGCAGATTCTGTAGAATGTTTTCGCCTGCCCACCGAAGCGGAATGGGAATTTTCATGCAGAGCTGGAACGAATACCCCCTTCTCCTTTGGAGACAGAATCACCACCGTAGATGCCAATTGCGATTATAAAATTCGCAAGCCTGTCGCTGTGGGAAGTTATGAACCCAATGCTTTTGGCCTATACGATATGCATGGCAATGTTTCCGAATGGTGCAATGATTGGTATGACGTTTATCCCAAAGGGCCAACAACAGATCCAAAGGGTCCGGCCAATGGCAAAGACCGTGTAATGCGGGGAGGCTCCTTCTGCGTCAAAGCTTCCAGCGTTCGATCTGCGCTACGCAATAGTGGTGCGCCCAATTTTCAGAGCCACGATCTGGGTTTCCGCATCGCCCAAACCATTGGCCCTTAGCCCGGTTTCAATCGATAATAAGCAGATCGATTTCCGCCATCTTGGGAACAATCACAAAGTTATTGGTAACCACCAGCGGGCCATGGATGATCGAGCGCACAGATTTCATGGGGCCCATGCCAGATAAATCCACCCGTAGGTTTTCGATCGTTTGCAGGATACCTTTACTGGTCTCCCCTGAAGGCCTGTGATAACTCCAATTTAACAGCGAAACTGATCGCCTGCCTTCCTTGGCAAGTACAATTGTTTCCACCATGGGATTATCAGCAATCGCAGGGCGATAAACTTTGCGATCAATTGCAGGTGTAGCAATCAACTTACGCAAAACAGAATCAAAATCGGTTTGCATGTTAAAATCATTTCTACGCACTGTTGCAGAATAAGTGATGCCAGTCCATAATCCCGCAACAATAGCTTCACCCTTGCCAAATCGATTGCGGATCACCGCAGGTTTACCATCAGCAAAAGTTGCAACCACCTTAGCGGTTTTTACATTCAAAGCTTCACGCCCAACCCTGGCTTGTAGCTCTGTGTTATCCCAGCTAAATTCGGCTTCCTTCGCAGGAACAGCAATTTCACTTAATGGCTTAAGATCGGAAGCACGATATTGCTCAACACTTCCCCATGTTTTTAAGGAACGATCTGCGAGGCCGAGCATTTCGTTCATCTCAGGCGACTTTTGATTTGCCTCATCTCGAGCCAACCCAAATGCATCGGTAAAAATCGTTCCACCCGCCTGCACCCAATCCCGAACCACCTTGCCTGCATCCCGCCTTAAGTGTGTTCCGGGAATGTAAATGACTCTATATCTTTCAAGCTTTCCTTCAGCAAGTTGTTGCTCACTAAGAATATCAACCGGGATATGCGCATGCATTAGTGCAAGATAAACCCACTTGGCATTCTCAAAAGTAGTAAGGCTGGTGTCTGTAGCTCTGCTCCAGATTTCAGAAGATCGTGGCGACACAAAAGCAACTTCGGGCTGTTTGAGAAATTTTGCATCATAAAGTAAAGGCTCTGCCAATCCAAGAAAACGTGCTGCCCGAGCAACTTGTTCCAGCAGTTCGGGAGATTGCGAAAAACTATCACCCTTCGAATAATCAGGCCCATAGGTGTACCATTCCAACGCCTTGGTTCCTCTTCCAATCACTGTCAACATACGCTGCGCAACTGCGCCTCGATGCGGTTTCACCAAGCATCCCATCACCATCTCATGCCGGTTTGCAATACCCTTGCCTATGTCTGCAAGATACGATTCCCATTGCCAGGTACGGGCATCCCGATTCGAGGTTTCAAAAACAAATGCAGTGTTAGGTTTTAGATCATAGAACTCATGCCAGTCGAGGCTCGCGCCATTCCAACTGGGGGTCGGTCCCTGCATGGCATATAAATTAATATTCGATTCTTTAAACTTCTGAGCTGCTTCGGGAAAAACCTGACCATTGGCATGCGACATCATCCGATAAGTGTAATAATAACGCAGAGCATCGCCGGGATTATCGGGAATGGGCGCCATGCCTGTGCTTGGTGCAACTTTAACTCCCTTGACCGCGGTGCTAGCAGGAAGCCAAACATTGTAAGGTAGAATCTCATCCCAAGATTTTTTGCCTAGTTCCTCGAGAGAGACTTTTTGGGCCTTGAGGTAAGTGCGAAAAACTTCCCTGCAACGGTCACAACGCACTATGTGATCCTTGGCATAAACGCCCATTTCATCGTCCCAAAGTGCCCAAGAATCTTTAGCACCAACTTTCTGATGTTCTTCAATTGCGGATGCGACACGCTTCATCACATAAGTTTTTAACTCCGGGTCATAAGGGCACCCATCGGGCATCTCAACAACTTTGCCAGGCTTTTGAAAGAACGCCATCGGGTCTCCCGAGCCCGGGCCTCCCCAATAGATATTGCGAAATTTCTTGCCTATTCCCGCTGCATCTGCAAGCTTCAAAGAATCCACCATGCCATTCACCCCGAGTAATTCAAGGGTGCGAAATTCATCCGCAAGAATTGCAGGGTTACAATGGCGTGTGCCATAACCTGACCCTCCGCGTAAGCCGGGCGGGCCTTCTCCATAGCCACCCATATGCCCGATGATGCCAAACTGTTTAGGCAGGGGAACAACATCAGAAAAAGACTTTTCGAGTCGCTCTCGCCTATTCTTCGCATGAACACTTAAACCATTAAGCTGCGAAATAAACTCATCTGAAACAGCGCCATCTTTAGTTTTTATCGCCAAGGCTGCCCCAGGAAAGGCAAACCCAACCGTGGCACCTTTCGGAGCAATCTCAGTGAACTGCTTAAGCACTTTACCATTCTCTGCAAACTCAAAATCAACTCGGACATCGGTCAGGGGAATGCCGGGCGAAGTATTTTTACCTTTCACGACTGGCTCACTGGTCACGACAACACTTGGAAAATCCCAACCTTTGGTGTTAGCAACAACATCCTTCATGGGCATCCATGAAGACCAAGTTCCCATGGGAATCTGCACGGTTTTATCAGAACTGACAAACTCGCCACGCACAACCAAGCCGCCCAAACCTTCTCCACCTCTGCGCCAAACCACCCTGACACTTTTTTGATCGGGCAGCGATTTAGCAACACGCACCCTCATTGAAAGTTTCCCAATAACAGCAGAACCTTTCCCTGTAGGATCGGATTTATCGACCTGCTCTTGAGAAAGTAAAGGCGTAACCAGAAACAACATTAAAACGAACAGCGAAGGCTTCATAGATACAACCACCTAAAGAACGATTGAATTTTAAACTCACTCAGGCTTGTTGATAAGAAGGACTGGGCGAAGTATGCCACCCAATGCAAGATCAGTAATTTTCGTATGATCAACCCGCAGAGCGATAATGTTTTCGCCTGGTTTGACCACGGAAGTTATATCGACTTCAAAAGGAGTACGGGCCTTGGCCATCCCTTCGCGCACAGGTTTACCAGCAGGAACCACAGCAATATTAGGCTTTGTTGATGTAGGTGCGGGCTTCTTACCTTCTACTGGAGGCATCGTAATCAATATCTTTTTACCATTTACATACACCTCACTTGCACCATCCACCTCACCAAAAAAAAGAATCAGTTTTTCATGCTTTGCAGGTACATTAAAACTAGTGCGATACCACATCACCGCATTCTTATCAAACCCCTGAGCATCAAGAGTAATATTTTGAGTAGCAACTAAGGGCCATGCCTGATCATTAAAATTTGCAGTATAAAAGCCCTTCTCATTACCAGTATCGGATTCATCAAAACTAAATCTCCAGCGGTCGGGCAATACTTGTAACACACGATTAGGAGCAGCAGTTATCTGGGCACCCATGCGCACCGTTTTGCTAAAGAATCGCTCAAGATAAGCGGTGCCATACTCGGGATTGGCCCAACCCTTCGAAACCGCAACCTTAAGACGCTCGATGGTTTTGTCGAATTCTATCAGCGCAGAGGCAAAGTCTCCGAGATTCATGGCATCATTCATCACCCTATAGGAACGTGCGCTACGAAGCCCCTCTGCATGAAGTGCAACACGCTGTTCATAAACTGCATCACCCTTAGCAGCATTTGCAGCCTTTGCAACCAAGGCTTCACACTGTGTCAAAAACTCGGGCGTGTATATTTGAGCCAATCCAAAAAAGCTTCCTGCGTGGGTCTTCAACTTTTGCTGCGCCTCATCCAAACCCATCCAATATTCCTTCATCGCAGGCGCAGCCTTCACACCATAAAACTTAACCCAATAATCATTCATGATCGCGTTGGCATCAGCATGGGGATCGTAAGCAAGGCGCAAACTAAGGTAAATCTGCGGCCCATAAATGTGCCAGTTCGAAAGCACTTCGATCGTCATGTACGAAAGGCCCTTGTCTGCAAGGTAGGGAAACTCTTTCTTACATGCGCTAAATTTAAAGAAAGGAAGAGTGCCATCTGCAAGGTTATACATGTAGTTGTAATAACCTATCTTGCTTGCAACCCCGGCCCAACCATTCATCATCGTTACCTGCTGTTCGCGTGTGGTACAACCCGGATGCCCGAGGGGATGAAGCCTGCAATATCGAATGGGGGCAACCATTGCACATAAATTCGGAGAAAGCTTGCGCTGTACAGTTGGAGGTTGCGTGTAGTCTGCATAACAATAAAAACTTAGCACAGATTCGGGGTGGGTCTTCGCAACTCTTCGACCTACCCAATCAAAAAAATCAACATAGCGATTGGAAACAGAAATAGTCCCACTTGAAGGCTCCAATGATTTAGGATCATCCTGCGCCTTACAGGTTGTGCATTGGCAATAACCCCGCCCATCGGTTGGCGAAAGCGATGGGTTGCGTGAACCGCGCTCGATCGCTGCCAAAACATTCAATGCAAAATGCTCGCGCAATTCAGGGTTTGAGGTGCATATCCAGCCACCTGCCTTCCTTTGGCCATCAGTCCCCATAGCAAAGAATTCCGGGTTCTTGGAAAACTCCTTAGGAGAAACATAATTGTTCCATGAATGCGAATGCCCGAAAGGTTCTCCGCCCGCACCATTCCAAGCCTTCCATAATCGTGCATTCCAAGAAGGCCCCTTGGGGTTACGCCATCGTAAACCAGGCTTCTCGGTGATATCCATCAATCCAATATTAAGACTATTCGAACGAGGAAAAACCTCACCCAAAGGCCCATCCATCAGATACCTGCACCCCAATTCCTCCAAAAACCTGCACACAGCTTTTAATGTCGCCGCTTCGTTTTGACCTGCAATCAACAATCTTTTCCCATCTGCAACAATGCGAAGGCCTTCCTTGCTGGGGCTGACAACTTTATCCAAATCCAATCCCGCCTTGATTGCTGCCTGACCAATGTAAATAGCTGGAACACCTTCCACACCCTTATCAGCAATTTGTAATTCCACATCAGTGATTTTCTTAACCCAGTCAATCAATGTGTGTACCGCCAAAGCTTCATCACTTTTTAGAGCTGCATTTTGTTTCGCATTCTTGCCCTTGGCAGGCGCAGGATTAAAAATTTCACGCGGAACACTGGTAATAATCACTGCAATTGGCTTGCCATCTTTAACCAATTCCAACGCCCGAATAGGTTCTACTAATAAAAAAAACAATCCAAATGCAAGCGTTAACCCCTTTAACCATCCAACAAATGATGTTGTGGATTCAACTTTGGTTCCCGATAAAAGCGAGCTCGTTGATTTATTATGCTTCATGATTACCCCTAATGGCGTGCAACTTTGCGGGTGTTTTGTCTCCGCCATTATCATCACAAACAATTGCGATGGCAACAAAACAATCAGCACTCATAAATTGTGAGAGTAATTACGGCTTCAAAGGGCGTTCATTAAGATAATCCTTAAGGCCTGCGCCTAGGCTTGCTCCAACTTTCCGATACCCCTCGGTTGTACTACTAGGCGTATCCCAGCTTGTCTCCAAACATAAACTAACCGTATGAGGGTTGCCTTTCATGCTGACCCAATTGGCACTCATCTCTTGCCATTTATGTGTATATCCTACCCCTGCTGGCTTAGGTTTATCGTTCATCAGAAAAGGCGGGTTGATTTTACTAACTCTTGAATAAGTCAATTCAATAAACCGATTGCGCAGTGGTATCGCAAGCTTGTTTAATTGATCATCAGGCAGGGTGAAGAAAAAAGTCGGATCACCTGGGCCAGGGTTATGAAGATCCAGAAAGATATCCATGCGATCTTCTTTTACTAACTTCTCGATCATGCGTTGTGCTGCCGCTGTTTCTTTCCAGTGCGGCTGCCTCGACCAATCACGATTATGATCCTGCGGAAACGCATCTTTGCCACCATTACCAGTAGCTGTGTTGTCTATATCCATGATCGGTACAATAAAAAGCTCAGCATGATTCCTAAGCCAGATAGCATCAGGGTGATCGCTTGCAACCCATTCAGCAAACCCTTGTGCCACCCAACTCGATCCACTTTCCCAAGCATGTTGCCTAGCCTGAACCCAGACGCCAAATCTTTTCTTCTCAACAAGATCGCCCTCTTTCACATGCAACATTGGCACGGTTCGATTTCCCAAAGAACGACAAAGCTCAATTGCTTTAGCCTGTGGACACTTCTGGCTAAGATTGTGCATGAATTTCTCTGCATCTTTAGGGGTATATGGAGGCCCCCATGCAACCATAAATGTTTCAGCCTCAGGTTTGATCTTGTAAATCATCCACTCATTATCTCGCACACCTTTTTCGGTATGCTTCCATGCAGCGTTATCAACCGAATAAGTCGCCCGCATTGGCATAGCCCATAAAGATGCCAATGGTTTACTTAATGGGGAACCCGGTTTCATTACCGTTGCAGTTGAACCTTTAAGTTTCAAAATTATTGTTTCACCGGGCATAACCCCGGTTACGCGGAAGTACCACCAGCAGGGCCAACCTCGCATCGGGTCACCCCCTGGCATAAAACTGATGCTTCTTTCCTTATCGTTGATTTCCAGAACAGTTACCGATGCGCCTTCAAAATTAGCTTTCACACCGAACTTCTCTTCAGCAAATAAGATTCCACCAAAAAGAAAAAAAGCGATCGCAGCTAGAAACATTTTCCGCATTACTGTCATAATCTTTTATCCTTTAAATTAAAGATTGTTCAGGTATTAACCTTACCATAAACAACATTCAAAAGATCAAGGCTCTTTTTTACTTCCTTCCCTTATCGAACTGCTTTAATCTAAATCTTAGGCTATTGATTGAAACCCTCCATTACTGGTGCAGCATGCGAACTCTTTCTTTTTTCTGTATTACCCTATGTTTAGTTTCACCTTTCATAGGATTGGCACAAACTCCCAAGGAAGAAGTTATCGATCTAGGCGCTGGGGTGAAAATCGAATTGGTTCTAATCCCAGCAGGTAAATTCGTCATGGGGTCTGCCCCCTCTGAACCAGGCCATTCACCCAACGAAATCCAACACGAAGTGATCCTCACCAAACCTTTTTTTATGGGCAAATACGAAGTTACTCAATCCCAATGGGAAGCAATCATGGGCAACAATCCCAGTTCAGGCGACAAAGGCCCCATGCTCCCTGTCATCGATGTTTCTTGGAATGATTGCCAAAAGTTTCTCAAAAAGTTAAACGAAAAAACCAAGAGTGAATTCCGGTTGCCTTCCGAAGCCGAGTGGGAATATGCGTGCAGGGCAGGCACATCAACAGCCTTCTCCTTTGGTAATGAACTTAAACCAACCGAAGCAAATCATGCCGCGTCAAAAATTTATGCCCCGGTAAAAGTAGGCAGTTATAAACCCAATGCTTTTGGCCTTTACGACATGCATGGGAATGTGAACGAGTGGTGCAATGATTGGTTTAAAGCCTACCCAACAAATTCTGTTACCGATCCAATAGGGCCAGCCAATGGAGAATACCGGATTGTAAGAGGTGGAACCTGCGTTCTTAATTCTTCCAACTCACGGTCTTCTAATCGCAATCTGGATCTGGCCTCGGTTGGCTCCAGCGTACGGGGTTTCCGTATCGTCAAGTAAAACTGGGAAACATCCTGATACCTATCGAAGCATCCTTATGATTATTTTTTCCTTTATTTCACTCTCAATCTGCCCTAATCTACATTTAGATTAATAAACCTTTGCTAATTAATGGTGATTTATGAAAAGAGTTTTCAGTCTTTCTGTATCAATTTTTATGGTTGCATCTTTCTCGGTAATGGCTCAAGCCCCTGCAGCCAATAAAGCTGCAATCGATGCCTTCACTAAAGGCGCTGAAGCCTTCAAAAAGAAAGACTTCCCCAATGCTATAATCAATTATAATAAAGCGATCGAGCTTGATGCTAAGATGGCAACCGCATACATCGGCAGAGGCATCGTCGCAAACAACCAAAACAAATACCCCGAAGCAATTGCAGACTTTACCAAAGCCATAACCCTAGATCCTAAGCTTGCAGATGCCTATTCCAACCGTGGAATTTCTTCACTTAAATTAAATAAAGCCCCCGAAGCACTTGCAGATTTTAACAAAGCGATCGAATTAGATCCCAAGATGTCTGCACCCTTGGTTAATCGAGGCATTCTATCCTACGGGCAGAATAAATTTCCCGAAGCACTTGCAGATTTCACCAAAGCTATCGCTGCAGATCCTAAAGATGCAATTGCATATAATCAACGCGGAGTCGTACAAAGCGAACTCAAAAAGTATCCCGAGGCAATCGCAGATTTTACCAAAGCAATCGAACTTGATTCTAAAATGACCGACGCATTCAGCGGCAGGGGTATTGTTGCTTACAACCAAAACAAACTTCCTGAAGCTATTGCAGACTTCACCAAGGCAATCGCTGCAGACCCAAAATCATCCAAAGCTTACTTCAATCGTGGGGTCGCTAATGATGACATAAACAAATATGCTGAAGCTGCTGCAGACTACACCAAAGCAATAGAATTAGACCCCAAGGATATCGATGCGCTAATCAACCGGGGTTCCGCTCTACACAAACAAAACAAAATCGCAGAAGCTATTGCAGATTTCACCAAGGCAATAGA
>CAMDHK010000026.1 GCA_945897965.1 Candidatus Kuenenia stuttgartensis
TGTTTGATTTTCCTCCTAGTTCGATAGACACTTTGCTTTTTTGTAGGAGATAAAGCCATTAACTTTAATCGTCGCGATCTTATTGCAACTATGGGCGCAGCAGCAGCAGGCCATGCCTTGATTGCTGATTCTGTTTCCCATGCCAACAACCCAGCAGCCAATGTTGATGATCGACATTCCACTATTAAAATCACGGGAATGCGTGCGACTTGGGTTAATCCCAATGTGTTTTTACGTATTGAAACTAATCACGGTATTATCGGTTGGGGCGATCTTAAAGGGGTTGATCCACGGGTTTCAAAACCTTTGGCTGAATCTCTTTTTGAATTGATTAATGGTGAAAATCCAACTCGCATCGAACATCTATGGCAGAAAATATTTCGTGCCCATCGCGATATCCGAGGTGGCCCTTTCCTTATTCATACACTTGCAGCAATCGATATGGCTTTATGGGATATTGCCGGGAAACTTTGGGGGGTCCCAGTATATCGCCTATTAGGTGGGCCAACCCGTGATCGCATTCGGGTTTATCACACAAAACAAGCAGTAAAAGTTCCCGCAGCGCCTGAAGAGCATAGCGGCACCCCCGCAGCAATTGATGCCATTGTTGAACGAATTAAAGATGCTAGAAAAAAAGTAGGCCCTACAGGTGCGGTCATGTTTGATGCCCACAGTGCCATCCCCCCTGCAACTTTAATTCAGCTTGCCTCAGCATTGAAACCGTATGATCTTCTTTTCATCGAAGAGCCAGCGGTTCCAGGAAATATTGAAGTGTTTAAAAGACTAAAGCAGCATATTTCAATCCCACTCGCAGCCGGTGAGCGAGATCGAACTATTTACGAAATGCTTCCTTATTTGTTGCATCGTTGTCTGGATATCCTTCAACCAGATTGCTGCCACACCGGTGGGATTACTTCCATGAAAAAAATTGCCACCCTTGCAGAAGCATTCTTTGTCCCCTTAGCGCCACATTGTACAGCAAGTAATCTTGGCATTGCTGCATCACTGCATGTTACTGCTTCCATACCCTTCTTTTTGATCCATGAATTTTATCCCGAGAATGGTGGGTTTAATCCCAAGGGGATCATGCGCATGGAATGGAAAGTAGACGCCGATGGCTATGTAGGCCTTCCAAATGGGCCAGGGTTAGGCATTGATGTTGACGAAAAAAAGCTTGAAGAAGAAGGTAAAAAGCCTCAAACCTACCGCTGGCCTGGGCGAACTCTTAAAGATGGTTCAATAGCCGATTATTAAAATCACAAGATCAAGGCGATACGAATATGAACCAAGATAGACGCAAGTTGATTGCCGCCATGGGTGCTATGACTGCTGGGCAGGCATTTCTCGATGATAATGTAAAAGCTGATTCTAATCCTGCAGGCTTGGTTGTGGATCGATCCTCCACGATTCGAATTAAAAGCATGAAGGCAACGCCTGCTGGTTCAAAAGTTTATCTTAAGATGGAAACCAATCATGGAATTACAGGGTGGGGTGAAATTGATCAGCTAGAACCAAAAGTAGCTGCGGCTTTGGCCACATCGCTTTTTGAACTTCTTGACGGTGAAAACCCAACCCGAATTGAATATCTTTGGCAGAAACTTTTCAGGGCGCACAGGAATATCCGTGGCGGGCCATTTATGATTCATACCATTGCAGGTATAGACATGGCGCTTTGGGATATCACTGGCAAACTTTGGAACACCCCGATTTATCGTATTTTGGGTGGGCCATGTCGTGATAAAATTCTAGTTTATCCATCGATAAGGGCAACCAAGCCTGGTGCAGGCCCTTCAGAATTTTCAGGCACCCCTGCCGAGCTTCAACGTTTTGTTGATTACATTAAAGCGGAGAGAAAAAAAGTTGGTCCCAAAGGTATCGTTATTTTTGACGCTCATTGCGCCCTGCCCCCACCCTTTCTTATCCAACTAGCAAATGCCTTGGATCCAACAGATGTAAACTTCATAGAAGAAATTGCGGTGCCTGGAAATATCGAAGTATTTAAGCGCATCAAACAGGCTGTGAAAATCCCCTTAGCGAGTGGCGAGCGCGACCGAACTATTTATGAGTTCCTACCTTATTTGCAGGAAAAATGCTTGGATGTGATCCAACCCGATTGCGCTCATTGCGGTGGTATCACCCAAATGGTAAAAATCGCTACGCTTGCCGAATTATACTTCACACCTCTGGCGCCTCATGCGGTAACCACCGAACTAGGAATATCTGCAAGTTTTCATGCCACTGCAGTTGCGCCGTTTTTTATCATTCACGAATATTATCCGCAGCTTACCCCTGCGGGATTGATAAGAAAAAGCTGGTCGGTGGATAAGGATGGTTATGCGTCCCTACCACAGGGACCGGGATTGGGAGCTGAGATTGATGAGCAGAAACTAGATGAGCTTGCAAAGAAGCCCCATAAGCCGGAATGGCCCACCCGTGGTCGCCTTAGGGATGGGTCCATTGCGGATTACTAAAATGCAAACACCAAGGTTAGTTTAACTTACGAACCTTGATGTTTCGATAGCGTACAAATTCCTTGGTGAAATCGCCACCGCCGTGTACTTGAAGTGCAATGCCACCTGAATCAGGAAGGCGTTTTTCCGTATCGGTATATTCCATGAACTTAATCCCCTTGATGTAAGTGGTAACTTTAGGGGGATTGCCAACAATGCTAGCTTTGAGTTCATTCCATTCGCCATGCTTCCAGAATGCTGCCCATTTGTCTGCAGGAACAGGCAATTTAACAGGGGCTGCATCTTCCTTGATGTCTGTGACCAGTTTTTGGAAGCTGAAGTTACGAAGATGGGGTTTACCACCCAAGCCTTCGCCGTACACGCCCATAAGATTCCCGTTGGCATGATAATCAATCATGGCTTGATAACATTTGCCATCTTCCGTACTACGCAGAAAAAGCCCGCTATCTGGGCCGAAATCATTTTTCATTTCGATAGAAACTTCAAAGTCACTATATTTTTCATCGGTGATAATAATGCCGCCATTACCTGGAATATCTTGGCTTCCAATGATGGCTCCATCAACAATCTCCCATTTGCCGCCAGTTTGATTTTTGCTTGGCCGACTGTGCCCGGTTTTAGAACTTACATGCCAGCCCTTCATGGTTTTTCCATCAAAAATGCTGACCCACTCAGCTTCTTTTTTTTCTTGGGCGATGCATAGGCTTAAAGCAAAAAGAGTTGAAGACGCCAACGATGCAATAAGTAAAAAGTTTTTCATAGTGATCCTTTCGTGATCAATGTGTTAGATTTGAAATTATTATTGCTGATGAACTTTGCCATTGCCAGATAATTAAATGTAGGCATCGGGAAAATATCGCGCCTTGGTTTTCAATTATGAATCCTGAGTTATTCGAAGCTTATAAAAACACCACCTATCGGGTTTATTTGCCCCTTGGCGAAATCGATATCAGAATTGGCGTAATGAATCCATTGTTACAGGAATTGCTGTTGAGCAATAATATGGCATCATGGGCATTCATTACTGCCTGCAATCCTTATTCAGTCATGCAAAATGAAGATGTAAACACTCTTTTGAACACTCAACTGGAACGTTATTTGTTAGAAAAACAGTATGTGTTTTTTAAAGGTATAGGAGTGGGTGATGATGATTCTTGGGAACCTGAAGCAAGTTTTATGGTTTTGAATATTCGCAAAGAGGATGCAATAAAACTGGGCAAGCAGTTTAAGCAGAATGCAATTGTTGCTGGAGTAATTGGCAACTTGCCCGAATTGATCGATTGTTTAAATGAATAAAGCTAACGGTTTAACATGATATAAAGACCAAGCAGAAGCAGAATTAGCCACGGAAAGAAGACCAAGCAGAAGCATTTGCCACGGACGAACACGGAATTACACGGAAATAAGCAGAAACAGAAACACGGAAGGAAGACATATCTTTCAGAGCCGGAAGCGTGAGCGACGGTAATATCATCCCGTCCTTAGGTGCAAGATCTAGAGGTTCAAATGGAGGAGTTGCAGTGGGGCTTCCCCATCGCAACTCCTCAGTCTTAAAACAAGCTGCCCCAAATAAACGGCAAGTAAAAGGAAGAATAGGAAAAAGGAACAGGGCGAGCACCAGCGGATTGACATCCGCCGCTCAATAAGAAGAAAGTTGCAAAAACATTTGTGAAAAATAGAAACCCGGGCTAGCGAAGCGAAGGGTCCTTTTCCCGGAGGGAAGAGGGTTGGGAGTTGGGGGAAGAAAAAGCAATAAAAGAAAAGAGAAAGAAAGCAAAAGAGAAAGTTTTGATGCGAGAGCATACAGTCAAAAAGAAAACCCCACCCACTTCAAGGAGGTGGATGGGGAATGAGAATTTAAAGATCACTGAATCGTTAGCTAACGAAGATACCACGGCCATCCTTCTTGTCTGTAGCGAAGAAGTTGGAGATAAGGTCAAGGTTGAAACCTGAGAAGACCTTAACATGAGGGCCGCCGCCAGGGCCTGCGCCGGTTACCAGATCATTGACGCCATCGTTGTTGGTGTCTGCAATGCCAACACGAACGCCACCGCCGAAGATTTGGTCGATGACATTACCATCTTCAAGGGTGAATTTGTTGTAGGCATAGAACTGGTCTTCAATTGCAAGGGTATCGTAATCCCAAACCTTAACATGAGCACCCCCGCCTTCGCCTGCGCCGGTGACGATTTCGTAAGTACCATCAGAGAGCAAATCGCCTGCAGCGACGAATACGCCGCCTGTGAAATCAATTGCGTAGGCGAAGAAGCTCTTGATGAGGGAGAAATCTACACCAGAGAACACCTTAACATGCGGTGCACCGCCAAAGCCAGCTCCGGTTACAAGATCCACAGTGCCATCATTGTTGACATCGAATGCTGCGATGGAAACGCCACCAGTAAAGGAAGGATCGTATGCGAAGAAAGATGCGATCTCTTGCTTGGTGATGCCATCAAAAATCTTGATGTGTGAAGCACCGCCTGCACCAGCAGCGGTGACGATTTCATCACGACCATCACGGTTGAAGTCTGCAGAAGCGACAAACACACCACCGGTAAAGGATGGATCGTAAGCCATGAATTCTGCGTTGACTGCGCCGGTTGCACTATCGATTACCTTGATGTGAGGCCCACCACCTAGGCCGGGAGCAGTAATGATTTCACCCACTGTACCGCCATTGGTATTACCACGGGCGATACGAACTTCACCAAAGAAGTTGGCATAGGGTGTTACGGTGGCTGCAATGGTGCCTTGAAGGTCAGAATAAAGGTTGACCTGAGTTCCGTCAACTGCGCCAGAAAGGCTAACATTAGATGGAAGTACACCACCAGTGGTAATGAATGGCATTAAAACAGTTGCGGTGGTGTTTGGTGGAATCGGCGCGACAGGTCCAAGGGTGGCACCAGGGCCGCTACCAAATCCATTCCCGCTGCTGCTAAAACCAACTGGGGTGCCTGGATCCACCACAATATTGCTGACAGGGTTATCATCACCAAATGCGTTATCGGTGAAGGTCAGAACAATGGCATCCAGTTTGCCATCGTTATTAAAATCGTAGAACTTGGCACCATCACCGCCAGCTACACGCTGGGTATAATCATACCAGCCTGCAGTAGTCACAGTGGTTCCATCGAGGTTTACCAGAGGAAGCCCGGCTTCCTGATAATTATCAATGGTGGCTTGGCTTACATGCTTGATGTATTTATTCAAGCCATTGGGGCCAAGGATAATGTTCGCTGTGGAAGTATCAATGGTAACCTTGATCTGAACACCATCCCTGGTAAGGTCAAGGTCATCAAAGTTTGTTCCGGTAAGGGATTCCACAGTGAAGTTCAGCACATCCCAAGGTTGGTTTCGGATGCCAAAATCAGTATCCCTTGGGGAAGGTAAATTATCTTCAACGGTGATGTCGTAGAACTGCGCTAAATCTTCGACATTGGTGGTAAGCCCGCCAAGGGTGCTGTCAGAAGAAGAAGCACTGTTAACCACCATGGTGATGATGGATTCCCTTGCAGTCTGGTTAACGGTGCTAGGGTTGGCGCCTGTCAAGAAGTCGGACCTCCTGCGCCAAGCCAGTGTAGAGACAGCATTTTGTAAGCTGTCCTGTTTGCCATCGCCATTAAGGTCACCATCATTGCCTGCAACTAATGTTGCAAGAGTGGATTCTGAAGTGCCTGAAATGCCATCCCTATCGAGTGTATCTAAGGAGTTAAAGTTCAGGTTCAGGCGAGTTTGATTACCGGTTGGGGTATCAACAGCAAAGATCAAGAATTTGTCAATGCGATTGCTTCCGGGAACTGGTGTGTAAACATAGGCACCGGTGATCACATTAAGGGAAAGGCTAGCACCATCCGATGTGGTAAATTCGGTGATGTTGCTATTTGCTGGGCTTCCCCCCACGATGCCAAAGGTAAGTGTTTCGCCATCGAGATCAATCCAAGTGCCATTGGCTTGCTGTTTGACAAAGGTGCGAACCCCGGCCAAGGTGCCAAAGGCGCCAAGGTTTCCATAGGTTTTACCCTGCGAAGTGGATCGCACTTCGGGTTGATCATAAAGCACCGAAATACCGTTGATCTTGAAGTAATTCTGGGAACGAGGCCCGGTGATGTTAAGGCTTTCGTTATCGTTTGAATCCTTCAGGTTCACAAAGTATTCGCCATCGGGAAGAACCACACTGTTGTTGAATGTTACGGTGTAGGTGCCTTGGTTGTCATTCATTGTGTAAAGTGTTGGAGAAACAAGTCCTTCAGGTCCACGAACAACAATAGTGTTGCCTGGTTCGCCACGAATCACCACGACAGGTCTGGTGACAGTAGTAAATGCATCGTCTGGTGTAACATCCGAACCCGAACTCGAAATGTTGCCAAAGAATGGCCTATCGGGCGGGGTACGATCCACATCAAAGCTTGTAGATACCTGAGTTGCTGCGTTGCCAGCAGCATCGGTTATATCAGCAAGCAATATCTGGGTGCTGCCATCGGTTAATGCAAGCAATGCAGTGGAGGGGATGATGATGTTTGCAAGTCCTGCGAAAACAGTGCCGGTATAGTTCACACCATTAAGTGCAACGGTTACAGGCCTGCCATCTTCAATACCAGAAATTGCCACGACAATATTCGCTGGTTGCGAAGCTTCCGCAGCGTTAAGCACCAAGCCAAAGGAAGGAGTTACCGAGTTGATCACTGGGGCGGTTGTATCCACCGTCAGGTTCTGTAACACTTTTCCGGAGGTGTTTGTACCAACTGTAGCAGTGGCTGATAAGATGATCACGCCTGGGGTAACAGGGGTTGCGAAAGTATAGGTCCAAGCTCCCTGAGCATTAGCAGTTACTGTTGGGCTCAATGGAGTAAGCCCATTGTAAAGGGTTACCACGGAATTCGGCACTGCAGTGCCTGTTACTGTTGGAGTGGTATCATTTGTGAACGCAGGCGAGGTAAACACTGGTGCATCGGGAGCATTTGCATCAATGGCCAATGCTTGGGTGGTAGCCCCACTTACATTCCCTGCCCTGTCTTTCGCAGTTGCACTTACTCCAATTAACGAAGTGGTTAACGGGCTGATTGGATTCGTAGCGCCTTGCGGTATCAGTGTCTGGGTATCCAAAGTCCACACGCCGTTTGAATTGCTTGTAACAACATAGGTGCCGATCAAGGCATTAGCGTTATTGGAATCAGTTAAAACAACAGTGAGTTCCGCATCGGGTTCCGAGGTGCCAAAGATTACTGGTGTTGTATCCCTGGTCTTATCTGGGGAAGTGATCAGCGGGTTGGCCGGTGCAACGGTATCAATCTGCACATATTGCTTTCTCGATGGTGTCTGGTTTCCAGCATCATCGGTACCATAAATGGTTACTTCGTAAATACCAGCGGGGAAGGTGCTAGGCGAAGTGTTTACCGACCAAGTGCCACCCGGATTGGTGATTTGTACCACGGGGAAATCAATCCCGCCCATTCTCAGATGCAGATAGGTGCCCGCATCACCTGTTCCAGTAATGATTGGGCTGTTTAACCTAGAAAATGCAGGCGAGGTAAAGTCAGGGGTAATGGGCGCCAATAAATCCACAACCAAGGCCTTGGTGGCAATACCCGCGGAAGCGGTTCCAGCAAGGTTGTAGGAAACCGCAGATAAATCATAGGTGGCATCCGAAAGCTGACTCAACACACCTGTTCTTGGCAGATCAACACCAAAATTAATCTTCCAGTTGCCTGCGCCATCAGTCTGGGCACCGTAAGTAGTTACCACGGTTGAACCATTTCGATTGATGGAAAGAACCACCTTGGAAAATGGATCGGCTGTTCCTGTGATCACAGGGGTGCGAGAATTGGTAAACAATGGATTGACATTCAACGGGTTGATAACAGGGTTCGATGGAACAGCATTATTGTAAACAAGTAGGGCTGCACCATTGCTGGTATTGGTACCCAAAGTAGCCTGAAGCGAAATCGGGTTTGCACCCTGATTACTTAGGCTCAAGGTAATGGCTGGATTTTCTGCAGCCAGATCAATGCTCCAAGTTCCATTAGGCGTTGCAGTGGTGACTGCATTTCTTGCGCCAATGGTTACCGTAACCGTGCTATTGGCGGGAGCTATACCACTGATCATGGGGGAAGCAATAGCCACCATCGTGGAAGATGTCAGTGCTGGGTTACCAAAAATAACCTGCGTGATGGTTCTCTGCGCGGGGGCGGTTGGCACAGAAATATTTCCGGCCAGATCCATCGCAGTGATTACCACGCTATAAGGCCCACCGGGGAATGCAGGTGCAACGCCATTGGCAGGCACCGCAGTTCGCAGGTCGATGCTCCATGCACCCGCGTTGTCTGCAAAGGTTACAAAGTTAACGCCTGCAAGGGTGTAAACCACCTTGGCCAAAGCTTCCGCAGTGCCCGTGGTTAGCAGGTTGCCTGGGTTGCTGGAGGTTTCTACGGGGGTGTTTGGCGCAATCGTATCAATTACCCAGGGGCCAACCTGCGTGGTGGTGGTGTTTTCTGCTGCATCGGTGCTGGTTATGCTAAAGGTATAAGTTCCATCAGGCAGCACTGCATATGTTGTATTGCCAACCGTCATATCCGATGTGGTGAAAGTGTAACTGCCATTGGCATCGGCCACCACGGATTTCAATTCCACTGGGGCATTGTTATTGCCAAAAACAGAACTGATTGCAATTAGCTTCACCACACTATTTGGTTCGGCTGTGCCGGTGAAAGTCAACGTGTTATCTCGGGTCACTTGATCCGTAACGATATTGGTATCATCAGTGATGGTGTTGGCTGTTGGTGCGCCTGGGTAAATACCATCAATCCTAATGTTTTTCAAATCTCCCAGGTTTTGGTTAGCGGGAATAATAACAGGTGGTAAAAGCGGGTTACCCAAAATGTCGAACACATTTAGTGAGGTATAGCTTGAAGGATTAAGATCCAGTGCATCATTATTGACCCCAACCACGTAGGTTCCCGCAAGCGTGGTGCCATTGGTTGGTGCAGTAATAGTTACTTGGCCACCGCTATTAAGGTTGATCACAATACTAGAGCCAGCGCTCACAGGTTCTGAAGTGGTGGCGGTAATGTTAATCAGCTTGCCAACACCATACAAACCATTAGCGGTGGTAGATGTAATGCTAATGATTGTGGGGTTGATGGTATCCACAGGAATATTAAGCACGCTGCTTGCAGTCAAAGGGTTGCCTGCGTTATCGCGCGCACCATCAAATCCAACGCTGAAATTTTCGCTACCTTCAACACTTACCGTGGGCGTAAATGTTGCAGAGTAACTCGGATTGTTGGCTATCAAAGTGGCAAGAGTTCCTGCACCACCTGTCTGAATGATCTTCGTGTTATTAAACCCGTTCACATTTTCAGAGAACAGGAAGGTAATGGTTGCAGTCTGGCCGGCAAGCACTGGCGTACGGTTCGTGCTGATATTCACCGTGGGAACTATATAGTCTACGGTAAGGCTTACCCCTGCGCTAAGTGGCGAATCGTTGGTTGCTTCATCCAACAGCCTTACTTTTACGGTACCACCCGAGGTGATGGCGGCCTGTAAATCTGCAACCGTAGTTTTTCCAAGATCGAAAGTTACGCTGGTATCACCCGCAGCAATATTGATATCGGTTGCCAGCAGCGTTTCGACTGAATTTCCATTTACAATACGAATCAAAACCAGCTCGGCGCTACCATTGGTGGCATCGCCCGCAGTGATCGTTGCAGTTGCAGTTAAGTTGGTATTGGTGCTATTAAGCGTGTTGGCAACGAGATTGCCGCCCACTGGAGTTAATACCAAATTAGTGGCGGCGTTAGGTGTCACGCCATCCACCTCGATATTTTTCAAATCATCAAGATTATTGGGTGATGCAGGCAAAATGCCAGCGCCGGGGCTTGGATTGGGGTTTGCCATCGCATTGCCAAGAATATCCAGCACGGTTGGGCTGTTCGTGGCTGTAACAGTGAGATCAGGTGATAAATCACCCGCTTGTACAGTGTAACTGCCGGTAAGAGTGGTTCCAGCCGAACCAGCAGTCAAAACTACCTGACGACCCGTATCCAAGGTAACTGTAAAAGTGGCCCCTTGTTGAACTTGTTCCGAAATGTTGGCGGTAATGTTGATCAACGAATTCAGCTTGTACAATCCATCTGCAGTGGTGGAAGTAATGCTGCTGATTGTCGGCCTAAGGGTATCCACGCCTACTGTAATCGTGGGGCTGTTTGTAATGCTGGGGTTAGGAGTGCCATCGAGGTCGGCAACTGCGCCTGCCAGTATTTTAAACGAAACCGTACCTTCTACATTCGGTGCGGGGGTGAAGGTTGCCCTGTAATTTTCGCCCTGGGCTGTTTGTCCAATGTAAGTAATTGCGCCCAAGGTACCCAAGAAGTTTGGCGTGTTAATTGGGTTGCCATTCTTATCGGTTTGTACAATTGTTACCGAACTGGGAGTAATTGAAACTAGTTCAGAAAGATAAAAATCGATGGGCGAAGGTGTCGCTGTCGGGTTTGTATTCAATCCCAAAATGATTGGGTCAACTCCAGCAACGATGCTATTAACCACAGGATAGTAATCTACGGTTATGTTTAAAGTAACATTCAAGCCTGAAAAAGCGGTGGTTCCCCCGTTGGGAATCACTGCAACTTTGCTGGGGTTAGCATTGGTGGAAGCGGTGCCCGATGTACCATCCCAAGCACGGAATACAACTGTTGGCAAAACTCCATCATTCACCCCTGGCATGTACCTAACTTTGGCATTCCCATTAAGCAACAATGCGGTAGAAGAACTTACCGAGCCAATGGCAACCCAATTAGCACCATTATCTGTAGAGAATTCCCAAATACCACTGCCTGCCGTCGCTTCTACTGCAATCCCAAGCGGATCATTTTCAGCATCAGAAACTGTAATCGATCCTTGGGCTAAAATGCTGGCCACCGTGGCGCCAACATTGGCACCCGTGGTTATATCTTCCATAATCGTTGCCAGATTTGCTCCACCACTTAAAATCGGAGCATCATTTAACTGGGTGATGCTGATGGTGCTTGCAAATGCAGAACCGTTTATCAAGGGCACAACACTATCCACACTAACCTGGCTTGAAATTCCATTTCCAGCATCAATAATGGTACCACCATTATCCTTCACCAAGGTAAGTGTGATCACACGGTTACCGGAAGTTGGGTTATCGCTGCTGTTCAAATAACCAAGATTGGAAAGAATGGTTTTTGCAACACTGGGACTTACGCCCGCAACCTTGTTGAATGTAACCGTTGCAACACCAGCACTAACTGCAACGGAATAACTCACCCCGTTCGAAATCGTAGTGCCAGAATTTGCATTGGTAAGACCAACATCGGTACCATCAAAATTAAGTTTTTCATTGTTACCATCTAAAAGGCCACTGATGGTAAGAACCATCTGCGTGATCGTTTGCGTTACTTCAGGGGTGTTCACGCCTGAAGGATTGCCGGCGGTAAACAATTTTGTAGCAGTTGCATTTTCAGTGTAAGAAAGCACACTTGAACCGGTAAACCCAGTTACCGAAGGTGCAATATTAAAATAGGTTACTTGTTGGGAGGCAACATCGCTAGCGGTGGAAACATAATTAAGTGGCCCTGGAGCAATAAATTTTACCAAACCTTGTGAATTTGATGACATTGCTGGAATATAAATATCGTTATTGTATAAACCCGCCTGACCAAAATTACCAAATAGATACTGGGGTGAAATTTGAGCTTCACTTTCTTTGGTAAAACCAGAAGCGTAATCAATCACCGTTAAATAAGAAGCTCCAAATAAAACAGTGGAAAACGCGAACAATTTGCCATTTTGGAGAGCCATAGCATTAAAACCAGAGTTGTTAATTAGTACAACATCACTACCAATCTTGGTTGGCGCTAATGGATTTGAAATATCATAGCATTGAACCGCATCTGTCCTGATCGGAGAAAAAGTCTTACTCATACTTAAAAAAAGCTTGTTACCTTCGATTAAAATTCCACTAGGTCTAGCGCCAAAACTGTTGGCAGGTGCTGATATAGTTTGAACCAGAGACACACTTGCCGGATTGGATATATCATAAATGAACAATCCGCCATCAGCAGTGTCTTTAAGAAGATACAAATAATTGCCTGAAATGGCTCCGGTTTGCCAGTTTGGGCCAAAAATATTTCCAACCTGACCAAAAACCCTTACTGGGCTGGCAGGATTTGAAACATCGTAGGCATATAAACCACATTGAAAAGACCCGATAAAGGCATAAAGTGTTCCATTAATTGTTTTTAAATCAATGGTTCCAAGCCGATCGGTAAAGTTACCAACAGTCTCGACTGAAGTTCGAGAAATTTGGGTGCCATTAGTGATATCAACAATAATAAGCCCGGCTGTATTAGAACCAGTAATATTTGCATTTAGAACCATGTAAGCATAATTACCAATTATTTCAAAATCATATACAGCGGCCATATTATTAGACAATCCACTTTGCTGCCAAATTACAGTTGAAACATTCGTACGAAGGTCTATTTTTCGCAAATATGCACCATTGCTATTATTATTTGCATTTCCAGCGAGGTATGCGTAGTCACCTACAAAGACTGTCCCGTTAGTTCCATTATTATAAGTGGTAGGATTAGAGGGGGCGAGGAGAGAAGAAAGCGAAGCGGTGCCTACCACACTATTAAAAGTCCCTTCGTTTACCCCGCCGGTTTGATCCCACGCACGAAAAGTAACGGCATCCGATACCGCGCCCGTAAAATTATTGGCTGGTTGGAAATACAGCCTGCGCCCAGCATCCGCCTTGATTAATAACGCATTGCTATCTGAAAGTGTTTGGGTTACTTTAACCCAAGTATTACCATCATTGGTGCTGTACCAAAGGGTGCCATTGCTGTTCTTGCCAACGATAGCAATGCCCGCAGGATTAGAATCTGCATCGGTGTAATTCTGGTTAACGCCTGAAGAAATGATGATATCAGAAATCAGGTTGCCCACAGCACCTTCGGGATCCCCAGGGTTTTTATTGCTTTCGACTAATGCGATCGAGATGGCGGGATTAAGCACAGGGGCAGCCATCACTTCCCGCTTTTCCAAGCCTTCCAACCTAGGGATGTTAAAGAACGCATTCTTTTTACGTTGGATACTTCCCTTTGAACTGATTTGATTTGTCCCTTTAACCCAATTTCTGAAATTATACATCGAAAAACCTCTAGAAAAAACAACTCAACTTGGACCCAGGGAATGGGTGGAAGTTCCAAGTAAAAACAAAGTCCCTACATGTATTTATCGTGGGGGTTTTGGGATCTTTCAGAAAATAGAAAAAATAATCCCAAAAGGTAGATTTGTTAATTTTTGGTCAACTATTGCTCGGCAGATGCAGATGATTAGCCCCGGAAGGAAGCAGAATAAGCCACGGAAGGAAGAATAAGCAGAAGCATTGCCACGGATTAACACGGAATTACACGGAAATAAGCATAAGCAGAATAAGCCACGGAAGGAAGAAAAAGCAGAAGATTTGCCACGGATTAACACGGAATTACACATAAGGAAGCAGAAGCAGAAACACGGAAAATAAGACTACTGCATTCAGAGCCGGAAGCGTGAGCGACGGTTGCACTCATCCATAGGTGCAATTCTAAAAGTTGCAAATGGAGGAGTTGCAGTGGGGCTTCCCCATCGCAACTCCTCTGTCTTTAAACAAGCTGACCCAAATAAACGGCAAGTAAAAGGAAGAATAAGAATGGACCCCCGCTTTTCAGCGAGGGTGACAAAGGCGTGTTGACTCCTTCCGTCATTCTCCGCGAAAGCGGGGAATCCAGAAATACAAACAGCAAAGGTGTGGGGCGAGCACCAGCGGATTGATATCCGCCGCTCAATAAGAAGAAAGTTGTAAAAGTGGTGAAGGATAGAAAGCCGGGCTAGCGAAGCGAAGGGCCCTTTTCCCGGAGGGAAGAGGGTTGGGAGTTGGGGGAAGAAAAAGAAAAAGAAAAAGAAAGTAAAAAAGAAAAAAGAAAAGCAAATGAGAAACTATTGTTTTATAGATCAATTACTTCCAGTTCCAAACAAATAGTTGTTTATCTTCCATGTGCAAGGCAAGGTTTTTAAGGCTGGAACTTCCGGTATTAATCAGCGATTCGTAATTAGATTTCAATATTCGCATTGGCTTTGCTTTTTCTATAACCACTTGGTCTTTTAAAAATGTCAGAATCTCTTTGTTCTTCCATCCGATATTTTTAACTTCGGATTCATTCTTGTATTCATTTAATGGGCTGAAGAGCTTTTTAACATCAAATGTACCAACCCAACCTTTATTAGATAAAACCGCTACATAAGAATCATCATTGCAGTAGGAAATTTGCGTTATGGGATCTTTTGAAATACCTTCCCGATAGTAATCTTTAAGACCATTGTCATTAAAACTTATTTTTAAACTTACAGAAGAAATCAAACCAATTGCACCACCCCTTTCAGTTGAAACAATAATAACCCCCCTACCCCTTGGATCGGAAACTGCACTGCTAATTTCCAAGGGAAATAGTTCCGATTCGGTAACCTTAAAATTCTGGTCCAAGTTTACAAAAAAGAATTGATTGCGATTGCAATAGAAGAACTTTTTGGGATCGCCTTTAGATATAAAACCAAAGGAAATAATCAGCTCACGTTCAATTTGATGCACCTTGATTAATTCGGGATAGGAATAAATTGTAATTGTTCCAGGGTTATAAAAACAAAGATATTCACCACAGGCCGAAAAAAAGCATTTCCCGGGAGTTCTGGAAAGATTCAAATTGTTGATTAATTTGGAGTTTTCATAAAAACTAACCTGACTTCCCTGGGCTATCCCGACGATTTCTTTGACTGGGTGCAGGAAGTATTTGTCTACACTATTAAAAACGGCAGGCTGATTTTGCAATACATCAGAATTTGTTTCAAATACTGATGAGGAAAGTTGCTTATTGAAAAGAAATACACCTGCAGAAAATAGAAGGCTGCCACCTAATACCGTTGCGATTACTAGTCTGCGACTAATCGGGGGTGAGGACAGCTTTTTTTCAATTGTTTTAAGTTGCTTTATAACCTCGGAAATAGTTGCTAGCCGATTTTCCCGATTCACTTCCATTAAACTGCGTACCAAGGAACTAAGAGGGCCGGGGATTTTATCCTGAAACAATCGGAGGTCAGGCGTTAATCCTTTTCTAAAATAGGTGATTGCATCAACACGGGAAGCAAATGAAAAAGGGGGTTTACCATTAAGCATTTCGAAAAGAACACAGCCAAATGTAAATAAATCGGATCGAACATCAAGGGTATCGCCATTAGTCTGCTCTGGAGACATATAGCCTAGGGTTCCACAATATAAACCATCGTTGATCGGGGTATCAAGCCTATGGGCTAGGCCGAGGTCAAGAATGATTATTTTATCCCTGCCTGATTTTTCATTTGTAAGCCAAATATTTGAGGGCTTGAGATCGCGGTGCAAAATTCTTATTTCATGAAGCGCTTTTAATCCGTGGGCGATTTGAATTGCAATTTGAATTGCCTGATCTGGCATAAAAGGTTTGCGTTCATTGTGTTTCAACCGGGTTGCGAGATTTTCTCCTGCCAAAAAAGGCATTACGATAAATTGAAGATCGTTCCATTCTCCAATTTCGTAAATGTCAACAAGCGACTCATGTTTAACTGCTGCAATAGCCTTCGCTTCGTGGTAAAACAAACTATTTTGCATTTTGCTGTTAGAAGTGGTGTAAATCATCACCTTGATTGCAACTTTTCGATTAAGCTTTTCATCCATAGCCTCAAACACAATGCCAGATGACCCCATTCCCAAAACGCCCACCAAACGAAAATGGTTGATATTTACACTTGGGTCTGATTGATTGGCTGCAAGCACTCGTTCAACGAGGGAAAGGGTCTTTTCAGGGAGATAGACCCTCATATCAAGAATTTTTTGCAAGTTTTTTGAAGAAAACCCACCAAAAACATTAGGACTGGCAAGGTTTGGGATTTGAGGTTTGGGGGCAGTTCCCTCAATGGATTCTATGATTGCAACGCATTTTTCGCATTCAAGAATATGTTGGGAGATTAATTCCAGATTATCAGCAGATAAGGAGCCATTAAAATAGGATTCCAAATCATTACGGGAAGGGCAAGGGTTATTCATATTCAAGGTTTTATATCCCTAAAACGAAGTTGTAAGTTAGGGGAAACCTTTTATAACTCATCGGTTAGTTCTTTAAGTATTTCAGTAAATTTTTGTTTTACTCTGCAATGAACAATATAAACGACATTTTTGGATACATTGAGCGAGGCTGCAACTTCTGCAGCTTTTTCCTGGTTAACAAAAATCCTGTAGAAAATATCCCAATCATCCTTGGAGAATCTCATTTTCACGAAGTTCATTGCGGCTTCTGTGGTTTTTTCAACATAATTGGAATCCCATTCCATACCAATTTCAGAGGCTTCTAATGAATCCATCGATATGAGGAACTCTGTGGATATGGTGGTTTTAAGGTTTCGTTGAAAGTCGATGATTTTCCGAAAACAAATTGTCTTCAGCCATTTCCTGAAAGTCCCCTTGCCCCTGTGCTCGAATCGAATTATTGATGTGTGAATCGCCATAAAGATATCCTGAATTTTGTCTTCAGCATCTTCACGGTTAAGAATGAACTTCCGTACCCACTTATGAATGATTGGGTAATATGTTTTCACAAAGTCTTCCCATGCATTGGGATCCAATAGCGAAATATTTTCTAATAGGGTTTTCGAAGTCGTCAACATTAAAAAATCCAAGCGCTTCTATAATCATGGTTAAATAATAGAGAGAATAATATTCCCTCATATAATTATGATTAGAAAGCGATTGATCCATAGCAAAAACGTGAAGTTTCTGAAAATAACCTTAAAAAACGTAGATATTATGAAATGTTTATGAACTTTTTACGATCTACTGTGAAAAACCGTTTATCTAAAAATCAACCTTAAAACAAAAAGCCCTTCGACGGTAAAGAAGAAGAGCTTTTGATTTTGAAAATAGTCGGGGATACAGGATTTGAACCTGCGACCTCTTCCACCCCAAGGAAGCGCGCTAGCCAATCTGCGCCAATCCCCGATATTCCATTAAGTCTTTATCTGTAATAATGATACGGAAGTCAAGATTGTTCATGGTTCTTTTTCTTGACCTAGCACTAGTTTGGGTTTATGATGAGATTGTTAATTAGTTACCCGCCTTGCGATGAATCGAGAATTAATCGACGAAAACGCCAGCCTTAAGGTTATTTGCCTGTATAAATACGATTTTTTGATTGGGAGAGAGTTTCATGAAGCAAAATGTGCTTTTAGTAATCAGGATTTGTGCACTTGGCTTTATTGCATTAGTTTTTTTACAGCCCGATAAAACCATAGGCCAGATGCTCGACTCTGCAATGCCTCAAACCCGATTGCTTTCGGTTAGCCCTGCTGGGGCAAAAGTTGGCACAACGGTTGAAGTTTTATTTGCTGGAACCGATCTCGAAGGTTTGGAAAAGATGATTTTCAGCCATCCTGGGATTAAAGCTGAGCCTGTTTTTGAGGAAGTAAAAAAGGAAGACCCTAAAAAAGCTGATCCGAAAAAGAGCGATAAAGCCCCAGCGCCTCCTGCTGCACCAAAATTAATTAAATTTAAAGTTACCGTTCCTGCTGACACACCTTTGGGTATTCATGATGTTAGAATTTCAGGTAAAGCCGGCATTAGCAATTCCCGCGCTTTCCAAGTAACTGACTTAAATGAAATTAATGAAAAAGAACCTAACAATGATATTCCTGAAGCTCAAAAAATAGAAATTAATACGGTTGTCAACGGCGTTATCAGCGCCCAAACGGATGTCGATTTCTTTTCCATTAAAGGAAAAAAAGGACAGCGCATTCTTGCAAATTGCCTCGCCTCCAGTTTAGATAGCAAATGCAATCCACAAGTTGAAATTTTTGATACGGAAAACCGATTACTTTCTTCGAGCAAGAATTATGATGGCAATGATGCCCTTGCAGATTTCACCGTTACCAATGATGGCGATTATATCATTCGGGTTTGTCAATTCACTTACAACGCTGGCTCTGCAGAACATTTTTACCGGTTGATGGTTGGCACCTTCCCTTGGATTGATGCGGTGTTTCCCAATGCTGTAGTTGCCGGGCAAACCGTACCTGTAACCTATTTTGGGCGCAATTTACCCGGTGGAGTGTTGGACCCAACTCAAAAAACAGATGGTGTGATATTAGAGAAAACAAGCGCCCCACTTTCCTGCCCCACCACCGGAGCATTGTCTTATTCCAAATACACTACCAAGATTTCTCCCCAGATGCTTTGGAATAAGGCTTTTGAAGCAAGATTAAAAAATGCGTCCGGATCCTCTAACGCGGTGCTTGCAACAGTTTCGGATGTTCCTGTTGTACTTGAAAAAGATGAAAATGATACTATTTCCAAGGCGCAAAAAATTACTGCTCCTTGCCTAGTTTGCGGAAGAATCGACAAACGAGGCGACAAGGATTGGTACTCTTTTAGCGGCAAGAAAAGCGAAAAAATCTCGATCAAGCTTACTGGGGAAGCCTTGGGATCGCAAGCTGATTTGTTTTTTAGGGTTGTTGGTAAGGATGGCAAAAGTGCAGTTACCGAACTTGACGATAAGCAGGACCCGGCCAACATCAAACTCAGCTCTAACACAACCGACCCAGCTATTTATTTATTTAATGTGCCTGAAGATGGTGATTATTCTGTTTTAGTTGGCAGTAGGCAATCCTCCAATTTATTTGGTGCCAGGCATCATTACCAATTACGATTGGCGCCTCCAGCCGAAGACTTCACACTTGTGGTCATGCCCTCCTCCAACTTTCGACCTGATGTGTTGACAATCCCAAAAGGCGGCATGAATTACCTGTCAGTTTTTGCTTTTCGTGAAGAAGCCTTTAAAGGTGAAATCGTTATTACCGCAGAAGGTTTGCCAGCGGGCACCAAAGCGGAACCTTTAACGATAAATGAATCTCTGAATCGTGCGAGCTTGGTGATTCTCGGCGAAGAGAATGCCGCTGAAACTGCTTCTATTCCCAAAATAACTGGCACTGCCACTGTAAACGGGAAAAAGATAACACGTGAGGCCATTCCTGTCTCTATCGTTTGGCCCTTGGTTGCTAACCAGAATATTGTTGCAATCAGTAGAGTTGATCGTGGGATTGTTGCTGAAGTAAGGGATAAAAATTTCCTTACTATGAAAGCTACGATTGATAAAAACAAAATCGTTCAGGGTGATAAAGGCACTATTAAAGTTGTAATAGTAAAGCGCGATCCTGAAATGAAAGCCGCAATCTTAATTGAACCGGTAGATTTGCCTGCCAACTTTGTTAACAACAACAAGGCTATTAGTATTGCACCCGCTGCTAACGATGGAACCATTCCAGTAACAGTTCCTGTAACTCAAACCCCAGGTTTATATAGGATCGTATTGCGTGGCCAGACTAATCTTGGTTTTGCAAAAGACGCTGCAGGGAAGCAAAAGGCTGCTGTTAATATTGTTTCAGTTATTACACCACTGGAATTGACGGTTCTACCTAAGGCGTTAGGCGAATTTAGTGTTACTAATACCGGAGTTCAAGTTAAAGCAGGTGCTGAAGGAAAGTTAGAACTTAAAGTTAAAAGGCTTCATAACTATGAAGGTACTTATAAAGTCGAAGTGGTTATACCGGCAAATGCAAAAGGTATCGTTCTAGAACCTTCAGAATTTGCAATCAATTCTGAGGCAACTCAGATTAAAATAAAAGTTGCTGCTGATGCTATGCCTGGGCCGAGAAATGATATTGTGCTAAAATTCAAAGGAATGTTTCTGGGCAAGGACGAGATAATTGCGGAACTTAAGGCAAATGTCAGCGTGGTTAAGTAAGGGCTTTTCTCTAACAAGGGGTTTTTCATGTTTCGATTAGCAATTGGAATTTGTTTGTTTGGTTTTAGTTCAGCAATGGCAGCCGATGAACCTAAAAAATCAGCCCCAATCAAGCCGATTGATGTGGTTGAACTTAAACGACCCGAACCGGTAACCTACGACAAAGATATCGAGCCGATTTTGGTTAAGAAGTGTAATT
Organism: Candidatus Kuenenia stuttgartensis; assembly: GCA_945897965.1. Classification (GTDB taxonomy): domain Bacteria; phylum Planctomycetota; class Planctomycetia; order Gemmatales; family Gemmataceae; genus UBA969. The sequence goes on from CAMDHK010000026.1 coordinate 20,553, forward strand.
TCTGCCATAGCGGGAATATCAAAGAAGGTAAACTGGATATGGGAACCTACGAAGCCTTGATGAAAGGTGGAAAAAAAGGTACTCCATTAGTAGCAGGCAAAGCTGCAGACAGCTTGATTTATCAGCTTTCAGGCAAAACAACCCGCCCTTCCATGCCACCTAAAAGCGAAGAACCTTTAACCCCAGAAGAACTTGCCCTATTAAAACTTTGGATTAATCAAGGCGCCAAAGCTCCTAGCGCTGCTAGAGTTAAACCTAAAGTCGTTGTCTCTTTACCCCCTGCCACTGTTTACCCTGTTCGTGGTATTGTGATCACTAAAGATAAAGCGAACCTCATCGCAGCTCGTGGCAACATGGTTCATATTTATGATGCCAGCACCGGAGCACTTGTTCGAAATTTAGAAGCAAAAAATCTTGTTAGCCCAGATGGCAAACCTGCAAAAGCATCACATATTTCTATTGTTGAATCTCTGGCAATTAGCCCTGATGGCAAATTGCTTGCTAGCGGAAGTTTTCAAGAAATCCGTATTTGGGATGCTGCAACAGGCGCTGAAGTAAAGCGAATCGATGGTTTTGCAGACCGGGTTGTTGCGCTAACTTTTTCACCTGACAACAAGTTACTTGCAACGGCAGGTGGCGCTCCTACGGAAGATGGCGAAGTTAAAATTTTTGATGTCGCAAGTGGTAAACAAGTGATTGATATCAAGGGCGCGCATAGTGACACTGCTTTTGGTGTTTCGTTTAGCCCAGATGGAAAGATGCTTGCTTCTTGCGGTGCAGATAAGTTTGTTAAAATCTTTGAGGTGCCTTCTGGTAAGCCGGTTAAATCTTTTGAAGGCCATACTCATCATGTGATGGATGTTGCTTGGAAAAATGATGGAAAGTTTCTTGCTAGTGCAGGTGCAGATAACGCAATCAAAGTTTGGGACTTTGAAAAAGGCGAACAATCCCGAACTATTGCAGGCCACACCAAGCAGATTTCTAGATTGCAATTTGTCGGAGTCACCCCACAATTCATCACATGCAGTGGTGATAAATCCATGAGAATCTGGAATGTTGATACCGGCGGCGCAGTCAAAACCTTTGCCAATTCGGAAGATTTTCTTTATGCATTGGCTGCAAGTGCGGATGGTACTATGATCGCTTCTGGTGGCGAAGCCGGAGTTATTTACACCTATAACAGTGCGACAGGCGCCCTTATTAAAAAACTTGGTCCAACCGGAGCTATCGAGCCCGAAAAAGCCCCGCTTAAAAAGTAGGCCTACCACTGAGCGATTTGGATCGATTGAACCCCGGCTTTTCAAGCTGGGGTTTTTTTATTCACTCTTACAATTTTAATTCAAAACTTTGTAATTGTTACATAAACCAAGGGGGTGTAATCCCTGTTAAAATGCGGAAGCCTTGCCGTAAACAGTGATCATGATGGCATTTAAGCTTGAATTGAAACATAGATAAACATTTATATGCGACTTGGCTTCATTTTTGCGTTCATCCTTGCGATGTAAGGAATGGATGCAAAAACGAGGTTTAAATTACATGAAAGCAAAACACGGTTTAGTTCTGATTTTGCTTTCGTTTCTATCCATGGGCGCATCCTATCGGACGCAAAACTTCATCATTAACGCCCCAAACCCCCAGATTGCCCAGCAGGTGGGTCAATACGCTGAATATTACCGAAAGCAAAAGGCAATGGAGTGGCTAGGCAGGGAAATGACCCCTTGGCCAGAGCCTTGCCCCGTAAAGGTGCTTATTTCATTAAATGGCGCTGGTGGTGCAACATCATTTGCATTTGATCAAGGGCAGGTTTTAAGTCAGGAAATGCAAGTTGAAGGGCCACTCGATCGAATCTTGGTCAGCGTTCTACCTCACGAAATTACTCATACCGTTTTTGCTTATTATTTCCGCACTCCCGTACCTCGTTGGGCTGATGAAGGTGGTTGTGTTCTTTCGGAAGACGATCTCGAAAAACAACGACATGATTCCATGACTAGGGATATTCTTTCCACGCCGGGCCGAAAAATCCCTTTACGAAGATTGTTCACCATGACCAAATATCCCAACGACGTAATGGTGCTTTATGCTGAAGGGTTTTCCGTAAGCGAATACCTTGTTTCTCTTGGGGGGCGACCAACTTTTCTTGCTTTTGTTGCTTACGCAATGAACTATGGTTGGGATAATGCAGTTAAGGCTTATTACCGATTTAACAGCATTGAAGAACTGGAAGAACGCTGGATTGCTTACCTTCGAAACAACCGGCCAGGTCAGGCGCCAGGATTACTTGCTTCTAATGGTTCCCGAGGCAACGAGGCTTCCACCATTCAAAGCTTGGCCGTAACCCGACAAACCTATCCACCGAGTCAGCCTGTTTTGGAAGCACCCATGCCTGTATATCGAGGCGCATCACCGAATCAGCCTGCATCTGAAGATTATTCCAACCCTTCGATTCGGCCCGCAACACCTTCCGCATCTTACAACCAGCCTCAGCAATATTACACCCAACCCCAGCAACCCCAGGGCGGAATCAGCTTGGGCGCGCCCCAGTCTGTAGGTCAAGGGGTTCGCTAGTCTTTCTTAATCCAAGAATTTCTCTTTAGCTTCTTGGCTGAGCGTTTGAATTTTTCTGAGCATTTCTGCGGATGGAAAGCGTGCGAAATCAAAGTCGATTTTCCAAGTATTGTTTTCATTGGAGATCTGCACATTTCGCAAATAACCCCGGGGCGATTTACTCATGATCTGCTTGCGAACTTTTTGCCTGTTGATTTCGACCGTGTTGAAGCAATTGCATTTCTGCCCTGCTTGAAAACTTTCCCAATGCTTCATTACATTGGCAGCATAGGGGTCACTAGGGGAAAGTCGTTCCAGCGCTTCTCGCAAATACGGCAATGCCTGATCTGATTTTCCTTGATGCAAATACACAATACCCGTGATGCCCTTGGCCCTTAGTGTGCCAATAAGATCATCTGTTTTAAATGCTTGTTCTGTGGCAAGCCTAAGCCAATGAAGAGCTTCTTGAAACTTTTGTACCTGATCAAGAAGCATACTGAATTGAAACATTGCTTGAAAGGATAGTTCCGGGTCTGCAAGCGAATCAAGTTCCCTAATGCACTGCAGGTAAGTTTCTAGCGAATTGCTTAAATCAAAACCTTCCGCATGGGCAAGTGCGATCGCTAATTTCATCTGGATTTTATCAAGGGTAGTTGCAGTCGAAAAATAATCGATCTGCGATTTTATAACGCTGATGCGATCATCATGCCTTTCAAGTGTGCCAAGCAGATTAGCAATTTCTGAATCAGTTCTGAGTTTTTGAACCATACTCGCTTGGGGCGAAGATTCTAGAAATACACGAAGGTCTTCCAACACTTCTAGCAAGATTACCGGATCGCTTTCAGGCGCTCTGATGATTACAGCAGAAACCAACTCTTCAAGTTGTTCAGCGTTGATTTCTCCTAAAGAGGTAAACGCTTTGGTTAATGTTGAAATGGTTTTTTGAATCTCTGCGTGTAGCGCTGATGAGCGCCAGTAAAAGCCCTTGCGCAATGATTCAACAGCGGATTTTGATTGCGTGATTTGTTTTTCTGCAGATTCAATATCGCCTAAATAAAGGCTGAATTGGGCAAGATGATAAAACAACCTGCATTGGTCTTCAGGGGGGATTTTTAGATTGCAGCATTTAAGCAGTTCTTTACGGGCTGGTTCGATTTGTCCGGTTTGCGCAATCAGCAACGCCAGTTGAGTTACCAAGGTAAGATGAATTTCAGGCGTCGATATTTTTTCAGCGAGCGAACATGCTTGTTTGAATTTTGTTAATGAACGATCTTGTTCGCCAGTCCACCAAAGAACCCACCCATGTTCTTTCAGAGCCTCTAGAACTTGTTCGGAATCAACACCATGCAAACGCATCATTTTGTCTGCATGAAAATGCGCACTCGAAACCGCTTGATCGGGTTGTCCCGCTTCAAGCAAGGTGATTGCAGTGCGCAAAGTTGGAGTTAGATCGGCCCCTCCATTATCAATCATAAAAATCTTTCTCTAGGAAATTTTGGAAAGGATAATTTCTTTAGCTTTTACAAGGGCCTCAGAAACCTTGGCGGGATTCTTGCCACCTGCTTGTGCCATCCCCTTGGGGCCACCACCCTTGCCATCCACTATGGGTGCAATCTCAGCGATAATTTTTCCCGCTTCAATTCCAGCTTTTTGAAGATCATCACTTACCGCACTCATCAAACCGACTTTGCCTTCATCAACCCAGATAACCACTGCAACGCATGAACCAGCTTTTTGCCGAATGCGATCCAAATGCTGCCTAATCTGATCAACTGGCCCTGCAGGAATTTCACCCGTAATGATTTTGCTTGATCCTTTGCTAATCGCGCTTTCCAGCAATTTATCCATTACTGCAACTAAATCATTGCCCTGCCCTTGCTTCACCTGAGCCTTGATAGTTTTTAATTCTTCCTGAAGAGAGGCTATTTTCTCGAGTGCATTGCCTACATTGCAACCAAGTTTCTCTGCGATTGCCTCTATAGTTGAAGAGTTCTTTTGAAATTCAAGCCATGCACCTTTACCAGTGATTGCTGTTAATCTGCGCACCCCTTTGCCTACAGATTCTTGCCCAATAATTTTAAACATCCCTGCTTGAGCAGTTCGCTCAAGGTGAGTCCCGCCGCAGAATTCAACCGAGCCATTGAAGTTAGGATCATCCTTTTTTACAACTGAAACCACACGAACAGGGTCGGGATATTTTTCCCCAAACACAGCCCGAACCCCTGGAATCTTTTTCGCTTCATCCAAAGGCATAACTCTGCAATCAACCACAATGTCATCCTGAATAATATCATTCACAATGTTTTCGATTTTTCTTATCTCTTCTTTTGTTATTACTTGAGAGTGAGAAAAATCAAATCGTGTTTTATCTTCATCAACCAATGATCCTTTTTGATCAATATGGGTGCCAAGAACTTGGCGCAATGCAAGGTTAAGCAAGTGGGTTGAAGTGTGATTACGCTTAATGTCTTCTCTTCTAGAATCAACAAGCAATTTTGCGTCCTGCCCAATTGTTATCGAGCCAGAATCCAACTTTCCTACATGAAGAACCCCTGCACCCAACTTTATTGTATTTTCAACTTTAAATATTCCGGAAGAAGTTTTGATTACCCCGCTATCACCTACTTGCCCACCTTGTTCAGCATAAAAGCAGCTTTTATCAAGAAGCAAAGCTACTTCCAATTCTCCTTTTAGAACACCAGTATTGTGAACGGTGTTGTTGTCGATCCAACCAAGAATCTTCGCGTTAGATTGGGTTCCTAGATATTTTGGAGCTTCATCACAATGTGGGATTTCACCATTTACAGCACTAAC
>CAMDHK010000027.1 GCA_945897965.1 Candidatus Kuenenia stuttgartensis
GGTATGTCGTGAATGAGTTGCCCAACTAAAGTGCGGTCCGCACTTGTGACAATTCCTTGGGTGGTTAAAGAATCGATCGTTACCAACCGTAATACTGAAACCGTAAGGTTTGCAGTTTCAGACAAGGAAAAGTTCAACCTCGATGAACTCAAGCAAACAGTGAATGCCAAGGCAGGCAGCCGTTATCAAGTGACAAAAGTCATGCAATAGGGCTGTTTAAATTAATCAAGGCTCTCCCTGATAATATCAAGGAGAGCTTTTTTTATTTGATGTGAATCACTTTTCCTGAAGCGTTGGAGGCATAGATCGCTTGGATTAATTCAACTGCCCTGCGCCCTTCCTTGCCATCAACTAAGGGCTTGCCACCTAGCTTGATTGCGTTGACGAAATCAGTCAATTGTCTGGTATGGCCCTGATGGCTGATTGCAGCGGGGTTGCTGGATCCACCCGAAGCGCCTACCTTTTGTGCAAAGCGGGTTTTCACATCATTATCGTGGGCGATGGGTTCGAGAAAATCCCACTTGAGTATGTCATCTTGTTCGATGACGGCGGTACCTTTGTCGCCATGGATACCTATGGTTTTCGGCAGGCCGGGGTGAACACTGGTGGTGGCTTGAATAACGCCAAGTGCTCCGTTTTGAAATTTCAAACATGCAACACCTGTATCTTCGACCTCGATGCGTTCGTGAGCGAGAGTTGCGGTGAACCCTGTTACATGGGTGACGGGGCCCATCATCCAAAGGAGTAGGTCGACATTGTGGATTGCTTGATTCATGAAAGCGCCCCCGCCATCGAGAGCCATGGTTCCCTTCCAACCACCTTCATCGTAGTAGGCCTGGGTTCGCCACCATTTGCATGTGGTCTCGCCTAGGGTTAGCCTACCAAATCTTTTTGCATCAACCGCGGCTTTAAGTTCGACATTGGCATCGCCAAAGCGCGAGGGGAAGATGGTGCAAAGAAGAACCTTGTTGGCATCGCATTCGCGGATGATGGTATCGCAACGATCTGCGGTGATTTCGAGGGGTTTTTCGACAACGACATGCTTGCCTGCACGGGCGCATTCGACTGCGGGTTCTAGGTGAGCGCCCGAGGGGGTGGTGATGATTACGATATGAATATCTTTTCTTGCAAGCACAGGTGCAAGATCTGGATAGATATCACAAGAGAGCTTGAGTTCTTCGTTCATTGCTTGGGCGTTTTTGCCACTTCTGCTTATGAGCGCTAGAAGTTTTGTTCCGGGAATTTCTGCAAGTGCCCTGGCATGAAAGCGGGCGATCATACCGCACCCTACAATTGCAACGCCTAGTGGTTGTCCATTGTTCGCCATCGATTTACTCCTGATGAATTAAGGATGCTCAGAAAGAATGGTTTGGAAAGCCTTGATCAGATATTGAAGCCCGCTAAACAGGGTGGCTGCAAGCATGCCATAGATCAGTGCTGCTCTGGCATAAAAGCCAAAGGTTGGATTGATCCATTCGAGATTCATGAGGTTGATGAAGATGGAGATGAGGGCAGCGCATTGAAGAATCATCTTGGCTTTACCGAGGAAGTCTGCACCAAAGCTGACGCCTTTTTTCTCGATGAAGTTTCGTAATCCGGTGATGAGAAGTTCCCGTGCAACGACAACCGTGACCATCCATGGGGGCAGCCAGCCTTCGGTGGTACCTATAGGGATGAGGAAAATAAAGGTACCACAGATAAGAACTTTATCAACAAGTGGGTCGAGGTTACGGCCAAGGCTGCTTTGCATGTTTTGGGTGCGTGCGAGATGGCCATCAAGCCAGTCGGTGAATGCAGCAAATATGAAAACCAGAAGAGAAGCGAGCCATAATTCTTGCGAGATGAGATAAAAGAGAACGAAGGAAAGAAGGAAGCGCATGCCTGTAAGCTGGTTGGGCAGGTTGAATAAAACCGCCCTTCCTGACTTGATAGCCTGCGTGCCTGCGAGGTTTCTTTCCATGAAGCAAATACTCTTTATGCAAAACTAGCGAATAGAAATTACCCTGCCTGCGAGGTCGTAGCCATCCGTTCCGGTGATTTTGGTGCGAACGATATCACCCGAGCGAAGGCCTTTTCCCTTTAAGCGGATCAGGCAATCGATATCAGGTGCATCTGCAAAAGTTCTGCCTGTAAACTGGCCTGGGACTTCTGGATCTGGCCCATCCACAATTGCTTCTATTTCCTTGCCTAGCTGCGATTGGCACCACTCGAATGCAATAGGTTGTTGCAAAGCCATGAGTGCGTTTTGCCTGGCGGTTTTAACTTCTTCAGGTAGATGATCTTCGAGCCTGGAAGCGGGAGTGCCCGGTTCAAGAGAGTAGGTGAACACACCCAACCTTTCGAATTTTGCCTGCTTGACGAATTCAACAAGTTCTTGAAACTCTTCTTCGGTTTCGCCTGGGAATCCTGCGATAAACGTTGTGCGGAAAGCGAGGTTTGGGATTGCTGCGCGTAATTTTTCAAGCAGTGTTTCAACATCGGCCCTGCGCACTTTTCGTTGCATTCTGCGCAGCACACGATCGTTGATATGCTGCAAGGGCATATCAAGATAAGGCACGATTTTTTTCGAGCTCGCTATCACTTCAATCAGTTCATCGGTGAAGAATATAGGGTATGCATATAGAATGCGTATCCACTCAATACCATTCACTTTTTCTAACTCGCGCAATAACGCTGCAAAGCGGACTTCACCATAAAGATCGAGCCCGTAGTAGGTGGTATCTTGGGCAACGATCAGAAGCTCGCGCACACCATCAGCAGCAAGTTCCTTGGCTTCGCGAATTACTTCTTCCATGGGTTTTGTCACATGCTTGCCACGCATCGAAGGAATGGCACAGAATGTACAAAGCCTGTCGCAGCCTTCGGAGATTTTAAGGTAGGCGAAATGCCTGGGTGTTATACGAAAGCGGCCTGTATCTTCCTGAGCTTTCACAGGCGCTGGGCGAAAAACCGAGCGCTGTTCATCCGCTGCTTTTTTCGAAAGTGTGCGATTGATGATCTGTACTATTTCTTCGCGTGCATGAACCCCAAGTATATGATCTACCGTTGGAACTTCTTCTAAAAGTGCATCGCCTTTGCGTTCCGCTAGGCAACCCGCAACCACTACTGATCCTAGTTTACCTTGTTCTTTTAGATCCAGCATTTCTCGAATGACGCCCAGCGATTCCTGACGGGCGGGTTCGATAAAACCACAGGTGTTGATGATGACGAGATCCGCACCTTCTGCGTTGGCAGTAAGGGTGTATCCATCTTGGGCAAGTTTCCCTAGCATGCGTTCGGAATCAACGAGGTTTTTTGGGCACCCAAGGCTTACGAAGGCGAATGTCCCTTTGGACTTCACGGGTTCTGCTATTGGAGTTTTTTTGGAAGTTATCTGCATTATATTGCTTCCCGCAGGCAAAAAGCCCCTGCGAATTTATTAGGTTGTGCAAAACTACTTGTGTTAATCCTTTTCCGGTTCAAATACCCTAGATAAATGGCACAAGTAAAAAGACTCTGTCATTTAGTTTAGCTATTCAGGGTTTATCTTACAACGAATCAGCATGAATGGTTTGGGTATTTTTGAAGCCAGCCATGGAAAAGGACGCATAACACAACTCCATAAAACACCAAAAACCTTACCAGATAAGAAGATAGGGGTTGCACAAAAACCGCCAAAAGTGTCTAATATAGGCAGTCTGGGTAAAAAATAGGCGCTGCCACCGTCTGTTTTTGTTCTTTATTGCTACCGTTCTTTTCAGGTGCTAGTTCGTAATTCATGGACATCTTTTTTCTACTCTTCCTGCTGAGTGTAATTTTTGCACTTTTCCTCTTTTTCCTTTGGGTTGGGATAAAGGTATTCAAATTTCTCTTTGGCCTTCTTTTCTCCTCGAATTTACCATCGCGATTCTGTAAAGCCTGTGGCAGCGAACTTAATCCAACTTCGATGCAATGTTATAACTGCGGTAAAAACCTTATGCCTATCGTTTCTAAAGAGGGTGAAGAACTTCGTATAGCACTTGCACAGTTGGAAAAATTGGTGGATCGGGATGAAGTTTCGAAAGAGGCGAGCGCTGCGGTTGTGATTGCGTTGCAAAATCGCCTGGCAAAAATCACCCCAGTTCCAATTCCGCCAACCCTTCCTGCAGAAACTTCAAGTATTCAACAATTACTATCCGATATAGAAAATTCAAGTGTTCCACCTGCATTGCCAATGCAATCAACGGAATCTAATACTCAGCTTGAAGAAGAAAGGCCCGTACTTCCTTTCCCTAAAAATCCTGATGCGCCCATTATTGTAAAACCGCAAAGAACCTTGGCGGGGGTGCTTAGCCTGTTTCTTGAAAGTCGCAATATCTTGCTTGGGGAGTTGGTGGGTGGATTATTAATTGTTGGCGGGTCGGTCGCCTTGGTTGGAACCTTATGGAATAGCCTCGAACAAATCCCCTACTTCCCGTTTTTAATGCTTTCAGCAATAACCCTGCTACTTTTCTTTGCAGGGCAATACACCCTGCATCATTGGAAGTTACAATCCACCAGCAGGGGCATGCTGGTCATAAGTATTTTGCTCGCAGTGCTTTCTCTTTTGGTGCTGGCAAATCTAGGCATTGCTGGTTCAAGTTATTGGATTGCAGCAGCGGTACAGGTTATCGCCCTTACAGGCATTGCAATTCTGTTCAAAAAAGCAACTTCCGATCTGTTTGAAGATATTGCTTTTGTGGGAATCCCGCGCCCTTTGACTCTGGGAATATTAATCTTTTGCGCTGCGATGTTGCTTGCTTCGTGGTTTGTGCCATTGGATATGAAAATTGCACAAGGCGGGGCAATTCTATTAGCACTGCTTGGTGCTTGCTTGTCTCGAATTGCAAAACCAGCAACCTCTGCAAAACTCATTCTTTTTGCGCTGCTTCTGGTCTTTTCGCTTTTTGTCTCTCAAGGGTTTCTTTTGGCATCTGGTGCAGATTTTGCAATCTCTTCGCTTGCTATACCTCTGATATTTGCAGGTGTTGTATTTCTAGCTTTGCAAATCCCTAGGCCAGAAGAGGCATCAGACGATGCTTTTTCATTGGCAGGCCCGCTGCTTCATGGCTTCGGTGTTTTAACCATTACGATTGCACCATTCCTTGACTGGCCCGATGTTTCTTCGATGATCGTAGCGTTATGGATCGCCATTGTAATGCTCGTCTTATTTTCCAGAACCGCAGTGCCTTTGTTTGGCCCGTTAGCAGCCAGCTTGCAAATGGTTATCGCTTTCTCTGTGCAAGTGCATTTGCTGAATGGAACTTTGAGCACAACTGCAACACTTGCTTCGTTGGATCTTATTAAAATTTTGGTCGAACCGCCCACTGCGTTTGTAATGCTTCTTGTGGGGGTTTTAATTACTGGCTTTGCACGCTGGAATCTTGAAAATAGTTTGGAACGTAAGGGCTGGATTGCAGGGGCATGGATTGCTGCATTGAGTTCCCTGGCTATGGGTTGGGCGCAAGCTGAGGGCCCTGGCCCAGGAGGCGCAATTGCTCAAATCGGCTTTGCCTGTCTTCTCTTGTATCTCTATCGACTACAAACCAATCGCTTCAGCGCAATTATCATCGCAGTTTTTCCGATCTCCGCAGTTGCTGCTTTCTTATACCCCGACCCTCCAGCAAATTTCGGATTCGCTTGCCTAGGCATGGTTGCGTTTATTTATTCTGTCCTCGCAAGAATCATTCCTTCTTCTGCTAAAACAAATTCTTTAACTCAAGCTTTTAAGATACTTTCTTGCATTCTCGTGGTGTGTTTATTACCCGCTTGGTTTTTCCTTTCGAAAACTCCTGAAGATAAATCTTTCTTCTTTAGTTTGGGCGCTTTGGAATTGGGCATTGCCTGCATCTTCCTTGCTTGGCAGTTTAGCAGGATAGAATTTACCCTTGCAGGGTTATTGTTTTGGTCGATTTCAGGCTACAGCTTTTTTCAGCATCACTTGTTATTTCCAATGCCTTTTACTGCAGGTGTGTTAGCTGCTGCAACTCTTGCTATTCTCTTGCATCTTTTAAACAGCTTTTTTGTTTTCTTTGATTCCCTTTGGGATGAGGGTGTGCAAACGCCTGCCCAAATTTCTGAATTCTGGCTACTGCTGATTTTGCCTTTAGTGCTTGTGGTGGAATCCGTGGGCGCAGTACTTGAAGCAAAGGTTCTTGATCTTCCTCTTGCAATTTATCTTGATTGGTTTGCATTCGCTGCGTTACTGAGAGCGTTGTTGGTCAGCAGCAGTCCATGGTTTCGAACCTTCCAAATAGCAATGGCAGGCTCGGTGGGTTGTTTGTCTTTGCACTTCATAAGAATGCAACCTTGGTTTCTCGAACAAGGCGGGAATTTGAGTCACCCTTGGGCATTGCAAACCTTGGGATGCTGGCTTTCTACGCTCGCATTTGTCTGGAGTGTATTACGATTTGAGGCGCGCAAAAGCCGTATCTTCCGCGATATCTGGTTCGAAACCAGAAGATCTATTGATGAATGGACCCTTGCAACCCTTTGTGCAATTTTACTGGGATTAGGCTTATTTAGTGGTTTCCTTTCATCTATTTCTAATTGGGGTTTGCTCCCCGCAAGTGATTGGCCCAATCTGATGATGGGCCAGGGCATTCTTCTTTGGTATGCGATTTTGTTGATTACGTGCATCATCTATCTTTGGGATGAAGCCAGTTATCCAAAGCTTGTATTGTTTCATTTACTCATTGGTTTTGGCGCGACCTCGATGGGTTATCATCTTGGAAAAGAAAACATTGCGCTTGGTTTGAATCTGAGTTGGTCAGTTTGGTTCCTTATCGGCTCACTTCTTCTTTCTTTTAATGATTCGCTTAATGCTTTTTGTAATCGTTTCACGATCCGGGTGCAGGAAGGCAATCTTCCCGAACGCGCTTTACGATGGAATATTGCTGGATTTGCATTACTTACCCTTGCCTGGAAACTTGCGGAAGATCTTGCATCAATCATGCAGGATTCTGCTCAGATCCCTTTTCTAGCAAGAGACTTCTGGGCCCCTATCGTGGTTCTTATCCTTGGGCTTTTTGTCCAAGTGTTCTCCCAGCGTAATCAGCGATTTTTATTTCATATCCAATGGCTTGTCATGGCCGCCGCAGGTGTGGGGTATATTCGTTCACTGCATCATGCAGGGCAGTTAGATAAAGGTTGCATTGTTATTTTACCTCAGATGATGGCCCTTGCTGGTGGACTTTTTCTTTGGGTTTGGTTTTTACTAAAGCGCTTTGTTGATTTCAAATTTGCAGATTATCCTTCTAGGGCAACTTTAAGTGCGGGTTCCCTTGCTGCTGTTGGAATTGTCCTTGGCTTGATGCGCCTTAATGGTTCTGCAAATGAGGCTCATATATTCACTTCCGAAGCGGGCTCTATTCTTGGCATGGTGATGCTGGGATCTGTTTTAAGCGGTTGCACTGCATTGCGACTCCAAGAATTCGGCACCTTATATTGGCGTAATGTTTTCATCGCAGGGTTTGGAATCCTTGCTACACTTGCTTGTGTATTTGAAAGAAACGAAACTTTTATAGGTTTAAAATTTCTTGTTATTGCAGGGCCGGTTTATTCGCTTCTCTGGGTCTTTGCTTATCCCATAAAAGATTATTTTCAACAGCGCTTGCTGCGGATTCAGTTCACCAACCTTAGTGAGTTGGCTGAAATTCTTCAGGGCTTGGGTTTGTTCCTGCTATTTCTTATTACTTGGTCTGCTAGGCCTCTTGGCTTCACTATTCACGCAATGATTGGGCTGGGTTTATTGATCGCAACCTCGATGTTGCTTAGCTGGTTTCGTAAAAGCGACAGGCATGCAAGTATTGCATTCTGGCTTTCAGCTCTGTTTGGCGCACTTGCGATTTATCATCAAAATAAAGGCGAGGCTTTCGTTAATTGGTATGCCTTCATGATTGTAGGAGCACTTTGCTCAGCTTCGATTCAGACCGCAATATGGTCACGAATTAAGGCTCTTAATGATGAATGGTTGTTGAAATCTAGTGTGTCAGCACTTGAAGCAATTCACATTTCATTGCCTTGGGTTACTTTGCTTCTGTTGCTTCTTCCTACAGGGTTTCAATTTGTTTTGGTAGGTAAAGAAGGTTTGTCTACCAATTGGTTTGTCATCATGTCAGGCAAGACCATTTGTATTGCATTGGTATTTAGTTTAATTGCCAACCTTTATTATCGGGTGCGTGCTTGCCTTCCACTTGGAATCATCTGCACAGGCTCGGTTTTGAATTTCGGGATAGTTGCAGGTTTGATTGAATACGATAGGCAAGGTAGCTTTTCGAATGCCTTACTAGCTATCAGTGGAATCTGGATTTTATTTGGATTCGTAATTTCTCTTTTAGGAATTGTTTTTCAATCTCTTGGGAAAACTTTAACTTTTATTGATGAAGAATCTTGGCCTACGAATCTTAATTTTATTCTGGTTGCATCACTTTTTGTTGCAATCCGAATGGGTGCAATCGAAGCAATTGATCCCTGGCTTGTATTCTCCCTTATTTGCTTAGTTGCATTAGAGATGGCGATGATTGCAGCTTGGCGCAACCTTGCAGGTTATGCCTTTGCAAACATTTTGACTTCACTTGGTGGGTGTGTCTATCTGGGGATTGCATTCCATCTTCATCATCCGTTGGATATGGTTCACTTAGTTTGCTTGGGCCTTGGAAGCATCTCGTTTTTCTGGTTCCTTGTTTCCTCTTTGCCTGTTTCTGGAATCAAACTCCTTGCCATCCGCATGACTGAATCTGCTATGCAAATTGCTTTGGTTGCTATTGGGCTAAGCGGTGCAATTGTTTACTTTGGTTGTTTGAATGGCCAGCTTTATTTAGCCGATCTTCCACTGGCATTTTACTCGATATCTATCTTGGTACTTGTTGCCTTAGTTGGATTTTTCACACAGAAAGTGAAGTTTGGCGATCTTGGTTTATTCACCCTTGGACTAGTTGCGATTGCCTACTGGCTACGATCTAGAAACTTGCTTTATGCAGAATTAATTCAAGCCACCTGTATTCCGTTAGCTTTTCTGATGACTTTAATTACAGGCATTATTGCAATGCCTTTTATGAAGGTAAAGCCACTTTGGTTACCTGGTGTTCAAGGTATTGTGTCAGGTATTATTTTGCTGCTATCTGTTTGGATCTCTTGGGATGCTGAAATTTTTGAAGAACGAATCATAGGCGCTTTTGCAACTTTTTGTGTCGCACCTTCTGCCTTGTTACTTGCTTGGGCAGGGCTTGGTACTTCCCGGAGTGTGCGTAGGGAGTTTTTATTCTTGCTTGCTGCAGCTTGGTGTTTGGTTTTGCAGGCTGTTCCCTCTCCGCTTGATGATTCCCGCTGGCCTCAAAGAGCCGCCCTTTTACAATTTGCTTTTTTGATACTTGTAGTGGTTGGCAGATTGATTTTAGGAAAGTTGACGGGCGTTTGGGAATTTGCAATCAAATTGATCCGAGATCGTCTTCCAATTCTTGCGTTTCTTTCTATCTTTTGCACTCTTGCTTTCGAAGCAATTTATTTCAACCCTGATGCAATGAAAAGCCTGCAACCTGAATGGGCTTTTCAATTGGTTTTGGGTTCTATTGCTGTGTTGGGCCTGGGTTGTTTGAGGTTTGTTTGTTTTCTTGATTCGGAAAATGCCAGCGATACTTCTTGGAAAAATACTAGATACACTTGGGGAATTATCGTTGTTCTTGTTTCTGTTTTCCTGCATTGCAGACTTTGCAGGCCTGAATGGTTTGGTGGTTTCTTTGGGCAATATTGGTCCCTCGGCGTTCTTATCCTTTCTTTTATTGCTGCTGGTATCTCAGAATTATTTTTCCGAAGGAACAAGCAAGCCATCGCTTTGCCCATCATGCTTTGTGGCGTATTGATTCCTTTGGCGCCCCAGTTATCCTTCTGGTTTAAACAATTTTTAGTCGCCTATCCCGAAAAGTTTTTCTTTATGAAGGCTTTTGCGGAATCTGCAATGAGGTTGCCTGTTGATTTTTCAGCTCAGGCATTCTTGTGGTTTCTAGCAGCATTGGTTTGGGGCTGGGTTGCAATGCAGAGGAACTCTTTTTACCTAATGTTGGCTTCTTGTTTGGGATTGGTGAGTGGATTTTGGTCGTTATGGGTTAGCCAAGGTTTTTCTATTTTCCAACATCCGCAAATGTGGCTTGTGCCCCCTGCAATCTTCCTTCTTATTTTAGAATTTTCGCTACGCTCGAAACTGCATAAAAACCTTTCTCAGTTCCTGCGCTACACCGCCCTTGCCTTCCTTTACGCTTCCTCCGCTTCGGATCTTTTGATCCTTGGCATTGGTTATTCTGTTTGGCTACCCATTGCGCTTGCATTCTGGAGTGTTATGGGGATTTTGGCAGGCATGGCTACACAAACGAAAGGGTTTCTTTATTTCGGGATGGCGTTTCTTCTTATGGATATTTTCTTCATGATATGGCATGCAGCGGTGGATAAACAACAGACATGGGTGTGGTGGATAGCAGTTATTATTTTGGGAAGTGCAATCTTGGCAATGTTCACCCTGTTTGAAAAGAAGAAAACAGAAGTGAAGAATCTGATGAACAAATTAAAATCTTGGGACTAGATTACTAAGTAGCCATTTCTTCTTGCTGTAAACTGCATTTTCAATATGCTTTATGCTCGTATTTTAATAATTTAATGAATTTGCTAGACTCAATTCAGCCTAGGAAAGGCCATGGTGTTATTCAAAGGAATGTTTACATGAATAGTTCAGGATTTCTTATAGGTTTTGTTCTTTCAGGTATTTTGGGTTATGCAAATCCAGATCTCGAAGCATTAAAACAATATCAAAACCAACCCTTGATTACAAAGTTATCAACCCCTGTAAACACTTTCTATACGCTTTGTTTTGCTGCAGAAGCATACCCTGTAATTCCCAGTTTGATGAAAGAGGCTTCTTCCTGTCTAGAATTTGAACCGGGAACGATTTCTCCTGATATTTTGAACGGTATGATCTTGGACCTTAATGATATTCTTGATGAGTTATCTGTTCCGTTGAGTGATTTTAACGCATCGCCAGGTCAGGATCGGATTGTTGTTTTTAAAGATGAAGCTCTTAGCATCAGTTTGAAAAAATGCAATGATGGCCTTTGGCGCTTTGATAAAGAGACCGTTTCACGAATCAAATCCATGCGTATTGTTTCTGCAAGCAGAACTCAAGCAAGAAAACTAATTGCCAATCAACTGAAATCCGGTTTGCATGACCCTAATAATACCATGAGTGAATTCATGATGCATGCTTGCAATAGTGATTTTATTTCAGCTACACATCATCTTGATCTTTCTGAATTTCCCCCAGACAAAATAAAAACTATGGGGGCGTTAATCGGTTGGAAACTTGCTGCGATTATTCAGCGTAAGGGTTATTTATTCACCCAGGAAATTCCTGAAGATCCAAACGGACCTAAATATATTTGGAACGCAAGTAGTAAAGGTATGATCGCTGTACAAAGGGCTTATATACCTGGCGGGAAAGATGCATGGCTTTTTACCAAGGATACGATTCGTGCAGTTGATTTGATGTATGAAGACATTAAAAATCAACCCATTGATGTACGCTATAAAATAATGGGTAAAATTGTTCCCCTAGTTCCTGATAATTTTGACCCTTCAATTTTTCATTTAAAATCGGGAAAACCTGATTCTGTACCAGTTGAACTTTCTACCCCCCGTAAGCTCCTTAGAAATTTTTACCTTGCGATCATGGTGGCCGAATTTGATATTCATCAGCAAAAGAACCTCAACAACTTCCTTGATTTAAGTATGCTTCCTATCGAAGATTTGGAAAACCTCGGCCCTAAAAGAGCAGTAATGCTTGATGCTATCCTTCGAAAAATTAGCCCCGACTCCAATAACCTTTCAGATTCCTGGAGTAGTCCTACCCAAGTGATCAATGGCCCTCCCGGGTTCGAACTTGGGATTCTCAGGCAGCATGATGGATGCTGGCGTTTTGGCCCTGAAACCGTTGCCAATATTCCCACGATGTTTTCAAAGCTTTCATCAGAAGAGCAGGCAAAATATAATTACACTCATGACCTCGCCAATCCTCGTAACACTATTTTCTTCTTTTTAGCTTCTGTGAATTTATTTAATGATCGCGAAGCTATGAGGGCATTGGATCTTTCCGAAATACCGATTCCAGCCAGGCATGCGTTAGGCCCTGTGCTTGCCTTCAAATTAAAGTTTATTTTCGACAGGCTCAGTCAGATTTATCTCCAAGAAATTCCCACTGATTCCAAGTTGGTCAGTTACGAACTTTACCGCGGGCACTTGGGAAAGATTTTTATTTCTCCTCAGGATAATGGAAAGGGGAAAATTGAATGGAAGTTTGATTCAAGTTCGGTAAGGCGCATTGAATCAATTTTTAATGCAGTTATTGATATGCCTGTGCGACCAGATTTTATTAAATTAAATTTGGTTAGGCTTAAGGCTGATTTTTGGTCAGAACCTGGTATATGGTTTCGTTTGAATGTGCCTGCCAAGTATCATAAAATATACTTCGGGTTATGTGTTTATCAGTGGGCCGCAGGGTTTATTTTTACCATTCTCAGTTTATTGATTGCGATATTTTCTACTTATTTTGTCAAATTTGGGATCCACCATTTTGTTCCGAATTCGAGTGGGGGTGTTTTTAAGACAAGAATGAGGCGCAATTTTCGAGCCTTTAAAGCTCTGATCTTTTTTACCCTTGTTTACTCTTTTATTCCTTGGCTTGATCTTCCTAATAATATCGCCATTTTTATTTACACTATAGAACAAATTTTAATAACACTTGTTGTTGCTTGGTTCTTCTTGCAACTGGTTGATACTATCGCCCTTATTTATGAAGTTTCTGAATCCATGATCAAATACAAGGGTGTCGCAGACATGCTGGTTCCTTTTATTAGTAGAAGCATAAAGCTTATAGTCATACTTACCGCCATCTCTCTTTTGATAAAGAATTTTGGTGAGGCAGAATCGTTGGGTAGATTCCTTGCGGGGTTGGGCATTCTTGGGATTGGTATTTCACTTGCTGCACAGGATTCTCTCAAGAATCTTTTTGGCACATTACTTCTCATCAGTGAAAAATCTTTTCGTGTAGGCGATAAAATCATTCTGGGTGATAAAGAAGGTACGGTCGAGCAATTAGGTTTTCGCGCTACCAAACTTCGTACTGTAGAAGATTCTCTTTTATTGATACCCAATGCTAATCTTGCGACAGCCATTATCGACAATTATGGTTTTCGCAAGCAACGAAGGTTGCGTTTGGTATTTGGTATTGATCTTCATACCGAGGTTGAAAAGATAGGTTTGTTGCATGTTAAATTGTTGGAGAAACTCGTAGTAACTCCCAGAGTGATTGCCAGCAAGACGACGTTTTCGTTTTTAAAAATAGGTGAGAACGGATTAGAGTTTGAGATATCAGCTTTTGCAGATATTCAAAATGATGAGCAGGAGAGAAGGCTTAAAGAGACGATTTTGGAAATTGTTTTGAGCTTTGCATTGGAGATGGGAATAAAGACGACTAATCTTAAAAAGTAAAAGTTGCAATTATTGTTAAACAATAAAAAAAGCTTCAAGAAAGCGTATGCCTTCCTGAAGCTTTTTTATTTAGTGAAGAAATTAATCTCTTAGCTTGATGGATACATATTTAGTTTCCAAGTAAGATTCCATGCCTTCCTGAGCTAGTTCCCTGCCCAAACCGCTTTCCTTCATGCCACCAAATGGGCATTGGGGCGTTGCTGGTACTGGGTCGTTTATGCCAATGATTCCTGCTTCCAATCCTTCTGCCATCTTCAGCGAAGTGCTTAAGTCGTTGGTGAAAACATAGGCAGCAAGGCCATAAGGGGTGTTGTTTGCAGAAGCAATAACATCTTCGATTTTATCGAATTCGATGATTGGCATTACTGGGGCAAAAGGTTCTTCGGTAAGGATTCTGCAAGTGGGGTTAAGGCCAGATATCACTGTAGGTTCGAAGAAGTAACCCTTTTCGAATTTGTCGGATTTCTTGCCACCGGTAAGTACCTGACCGCCCTTGCCCTTGGCATCGTCAATTAGGCCTTGGGTATGTGACAGCGCTTTTTTCTCGAACATTGGTCCGACTTCGATTCCTGCATCGAGGCCGTTACCCATTTTCAAAGCCTTGGCAAACTCGACAGCGGCTTCAGTGAATTTCTTCTGGATATCCTTGTGTACAAAGAACCTGCTGGGCGAGATACAAACCTGCCCGTTGTTGCGGAACTTTCCTGCAACTGCAAGCTTTGCGCTTACTTCAGGATCTGAATCTGGGAATACAATGAATGGAGCATGTCCACCGAGTTCCATGCTGATTCTTTTCACCTGATCTGCGGATGCCCGGATCAATTGTTTGCCCACTTCGGTTGATCCGGTGAAGCTGATTTTTCTGCAAATGCGATTTTGCATGAACTCATCAGCCATCTCTTGGCCGGGGCCGATTACTAGGTTCGCTACGCCTGCGGGAAGGCCTGCATCGATAAGGCATTCGAAAATCACGATCAATGATCTTGGTGTTTGGCTTGCGGGCCTGCTAACTACGGTGCAACCAACTGCAAGGGCGGGTGCCAACTTGCGGATTGCGAGTGTGATGGGGAAATTCCAAGGACTGATTGCTGCAACTACGCCCACGGGGTGCTTGAGGGTGATGTGCCTTTTGCCTGGCACCGAGTTCGGGATTACTTGCCCGTAAGCTCGTTTACCTTCTTCTGCAAACCACTCGAAAGTATCTGCAGAGTGCATTACTTCTGCTTTGGCTTCGACAACGGGTTTGCCTTGTTCCATAGTCATAACACGAGCGATGGCATCAGCACGTTCGCGCATGAGGTCAGCGGTTTTTTTAAGAATTTTCGCTCTATCCCATGAGGTGAGTTTCTGCCAGCCTGGCATGGCCTTAGCAGCGGCTTCCAGCGCCAGCTTGGTTTCTGCCCTGCTGCCATAAGCAACTTCCCAAAGTACTTCTTCGGTTGCAGGATTAATGACTGCGTGGGTTTTGCCATCTAGGGCATCGCACCATTTGCCATCAATGTAAAGTTTCGTCTGAATGGATGTAGCAGTCGTCATGAATCAACCTCAATCGTAAAAAAAGTGGAACAGTTGGTATTGTAGTAAAACAAAATCAAGCGCTTGGAAGATCAAGAACTTTGCGCATACGGGCAACGATGTCGGTGAGTTCTTTTTCGCCCCCGCCACCGACTTCGGAAGTAGCCCAGCCATCATAGCCAATTTCGCCTAGGGCCTTTAAAACTTCGGGCCAGTTTTCATCGCCTTCGCCTATGGCGCACCATTGCTTGGTATTGCTATAACCTTTGAAGTCGAATTTGACCATTCTTTTGCCAAGCTTACGGATCCAGTCAGCGCTGCTAACGCCAAACTTTACCATGTTGGAGCAATCAAAATAAGCAGCGACAAATGGGCTTTTGAAGTCATCGATGTATTGAACAAGTTGTTCGGGTTTGGTGATGAAGTTGTTCCATACAGTTTCGATACAAATCTTGATGCCTAGTTTTTCTGCAGTGGGCAGTGCTTTTTTCACTTCGATCTGGGATCGTTCGTAGCATTGTTCGTAGGTAGCATCTTTGTTGACAACCCCCGGAACTAAAAGAAGCGTATCTGCACCAAAAAACTTGGCATCTTCAATGCCTGAAATTAAAGCCTTTAGCCCTTTGGCTCGAATGGCTTCATCGGGCGAGGAAAGAGTATCGCGCCAGTGTACCGAATCAATCACGCCATGGATTTTAACGCCTGTCTGTTCTGCGGCCTTTTTGGCTTCTTCTTTGTTCAAGCCACTGGGGCTGTCGACTTCAACACCTTCAATTCCGAGTTTTTTTGCAAGGGTAAGTTTTTCGAGTGGCGTGGTGCCTGCTTTGATCATGCTATACTTGACTGCCAATCGAAGTACGGGCTTCTTGGCTGGTGCGAGGCTGGAGTTAAGAGCCATCACTGAATTTCCCAAGGTTAAAGATGCGCTTGTTACGAGGGTGTTTTTTACAAAACTTCTGCGATCCATGGTTTGCTCCTTTTTTGGAATTCATCTATTAAGTAAAGATTAATCGTTTAAATGGTCGCTGCACAGAAAAAACTATCCGAGTCTTCTATCTGTAACGGATCTAAGGGTGTAAGCTTGGTTGAATGATCTCTATAGTAACTCTCTGTATTGTAATCACCACTGAAATACGGTGAAGTTGAATTGTCATTCAAAATCCACAGGAATAACACAATCATGAGACACCTTCCTTTTCTTGGTTTGATGGCTGCACCCTTCACCCCCTTGAATGAAAAGGGTGATCTCAATCTGGATATGGTTCCGCTTCAGGCCAACCATCTTTTAAAAAATGGTGTTAAAGGTGTTTTTGTCGCGGGCACCACGGGCGAATGCCAGTCTCTTACTCTTCAAGAAAGAATGCAACTTGCGCAGGCATGGTCGGTTGCTGCTAAAGGTAAGCTTACCTTCATGATTCATGTTGGTCATAATAGCGCCCGCGAAGCGCGCGAGCTTGCCAAGCATGCGAAATCTGTTGGAGCAGATGCCATATCTTCTGCAGCACCTTGTTTTTTTAAGCCAGCGGCTCCTGCGGATCTGGTTGAGTTTCAGGCAGAGGTTGCGAGTGCTGCGCCTGAGCTTCCTTTTTATCATTATCACATCCCGCTTTTCACAGGGGTGAATGGGCCGGTTGCTCCCTTCCTAAGGATGGCGAGTAAGAAAATCCCCAATCTTGTCGGTGTCAAGTATTCCCACTCTGATCTTTCGGATCTTCTTGAATGTACGATTTTAGATAATGGTAGATTCGAAGTTTTATTTGGTTGCGATGAAATGTTGCTGGGTGCAATTGCGATGGGGGTTCGTGGCGCAGTAGGAAGCACCTACAATTTTGCTGCTCCTATTTATCTTGAAATGATGGAGGCCTTTGAAAAGGGTGATGTAGAAAAAACCAGATTGCTGCAGGAAAAGAGTGTTGCAATTGTACGGTTGATTCAAGAGTTCGGTGGCATACCCGGTGGCAAAGCGTTGATGGGTGCTTTAGGAGTTGAGTGTGGGCCGGTTCGCCCGCCCCTTCACAAATTAACCAAGGATGAAATTCAAACACTTCGCGATAAATTCATGGTGCTGAGTTCTATCAGTAAATTACCTAATCCCCACGCTGTATGATTGTTGGAATTATTGCACGGGTGAAACTGATGCCTCAATAGACATCTTCATGGGTTCCCAGCGATTGGAGTAAAATGGCTTCTTCTCCCTTATATTGAACGATTTCAAAAATCAGGCGCATGTCATACCCTAGGCTGCAAGCATATGAGCCTTCAAGTTTCCCTTGGAGTTTATGGGTTTTTAGAGAAGGTACAAATATATCTTCTTGAAGATATTCTAAGGTTTGTTGCAGCGACTTGATCGAGTCCGGGGATTTTTTAAGAACCTTCTTAGCAGTGCGCACAAACGAAGGTGATTTTAAAAGAGTCCGTCTCATTCAAATAATTCGCGGGTCAATTGTTCTGGTGTGGTTGGCTTGCATAGCCCTGCAGCAAATTCTTCCCGCGAGCGTTCTTGGTCCTGCGCCATAGCTTCTTCAGATTCTTGTGTTAACTTTTGCTTTAAGATTAATATCAATTTTTTTTGTTCATCTTTGGACAAGTGGTCCGCAGCTTCTAGGACTTGTTGAAATGGTAAATTAAGGCTCATAATTATTCCTTCCTCGAAAGATTCACTACCGTAGAGTAGCATATTTTTGGGGATTACCCAAGGGCCCTCTTGTGAAGGCCTTAAAATCAGTTCCTTCATCTTGAATACACTAGCCAATCCTTCGATTTCCCTCTATTTGCTGGATAATTCCCATTGCAGGGGGTATCATTATTATGATGTAAGTTCTTTCTTTTCATGGGGATGGCATGCCTTCCGTTTTAATCCTTTACTTGATTGTTGCTCTTGGAGTTGAACCTGCAAAGATCGATTTCAATCGCGATATTCAGCCGATTTTCAAAGAGCATTGTTATAAATGCCATGGCGAAAGCAGCAGTAAAAATGGCCTAAGGCTTGATCGTAAAGCTGATGCCCTCAAGGGTGGTGATTCAGGCAAAGTGATCATCGCAGGAAAAGCAGATACAAGTATTCTCTTTCGCAATATTGGCTCGCTCGAAAAAGCAATCATGATGCCTCCTAAGGGGCCAAGGCTTTCATCGCAACAAATAGATTTAATAAAGAACTGGATCAATCAAGGGGCTTTATGGCCTGATGATGGTTCTGAAAAATCGAATGTACTTTCTTGGTGGTCGCTTCAGCCGATGAAGGTTATTCCTCCTCCTAAAGCTAAATCCCAATGGGTCAAAAACCCGATTGATTCCTTCATCTGGAACAAGTTGCAGCAGAAGGAATTAAGCCCATCCAAAGAAGCTTCCAAGATTACACTTTTGCGAAGGGTTTATTTTGATGTCACCGGTCTTCCTCCCGAACCCGCAGAGATTGAAAATTTCCTCAACGACAAATCGCCTGATGCTTATGAAAAGCTGGTAGATCGATTGCTTGCTTCTCCACAGTATGGGGAACGCTGGGCTCGCCATTGGCTTGATGCTGTTCACTTCGGCGAAACGCATGGCTACGACAAAGATAAGTTAAGGCTCAACGCTTGGCCCTACCGGGATTATGTGATTCGTTCGTTGAATGCAGATAAACCTTATGGCCGATTTGTTTCAGAGCAACTTGCGGGTGATATGCTTTTCCCTGGAACTCCCGAAGGAATCGAAGCTTTGGGCTTTATTGCATCCGGCCCTTGGGATTACATCGGTCATGCTGAAGTGCCCGAGAGCAAAATCGATGGCAGGGTTGCGCGCCATCTTGATCGTGATGATATGGTTGCCAATACTGCCAACACTTTTCTGAGCATGACGGTTCAGTGTGCGCAGTGTCATAACCATAAGTTTGATCCTATTTTGCAGACCGATTATTATGGCATGCAGGCCGTTTTTGCAGCGCTTGATCGCGCAGATAAGCCCTACCATGCGGATGCTGGAATAGCATTGCAGTTTGAATCATTAAAACAGAAAATCAAAGTTCAAGAAGCAGCAATGCAGGCATTCGAAGCAAAGATGCCTGGTAGAAAAGAACTCGCAGAAATTGATTCTCGCATTGCTCAATTGCAAAAAGCACCTGCTGGAAAGAACCCTGCATTTGGCTACCACAGTGGGATTAGCCCAAAGCAGTCAGAATTAAAGTGGATTCAGATCGAACTTTCCCAACCGCAGATCATCGATAAGGTTGTATTGCATGCCTGTCATGATGAGTTCAACAACATTGGTGCGGGTTTTGGTTTTCCTGTTCGCTATCAGGTGCAGATTAGTGATGAAGCAACATTCAAAGCCCCTGAGATCTTGAGTCTAAAAACCAGTGAGCAAGATCAGGTTAATCCTGGATTGATACCCGTAGCTATTAATGTGGGGATGAAAAAAGCAAAGTATATTAGAGTCGTTGCTACTAAACTCGCACCTAGGCAAAATGACTATATTCTTGCGCTTGCTGAAGTAGAGGTGCTTGATGCCAAGGGTAAAAATCTTGCCCTAAACGCTCCGGTTACCAGTCTTGATTCTACCGAAGCTCCTATTCGCTGGGCTAAAAAGAACCTCACCGATGGTATCTGGTTTCAAGGTGCTGATACTAGCAATAAAGAAACTGCAGCACTGCAAGAGCAAAAGAATAAGTTGCTTGCAACTCTTATACCTGAAGCCGACAGGCTGGCACTTCAAAATATGAAATCTCAAGTTTCTGAATTGAAGGCACAGCTTGCAAAAATGCCCCAGCCTAAAATGGTTTTCGCTGGAACGGTTCATACTGGCAGTGGCGCTTTTTCTGGTACGGGTGCAACGGGTGGCAAGCCTCGAACCATTCATTTACTACAGCGAGGCAATATCGAAAAACCGCTCGATGTTGTTTCCCCCAGGGCTATCACTGCCCTCCCCCATTCTCCGGGAATGTTTTCAATTCCAGAAAATGAACCCGAAGGTTTGCGCAGAGTTGCTCTTGCCAACTGGATTACTCATGATGCAAATCCGCTTGTTTGGCGATCTATTGTGAATAGGGTTTGGCGCTGGCATTTTGGCAGAGGTATTGTGGATACCCCCAATGATTTCGGGAAGATGGGCAAAGAACCTTCACACCCCGAACTTCTTGACTGGCTTGCAACTGAATTCCGTGATAATGGTCAATCTCTTAAACGCCTTCATCGTTTGATTTTAACCAGCGCAACCTATCAGCAATCTTCCGCCATTAACTCTGATAGCGCTGCCAAGGATTCCGACAATGTTTATTACTGGCGGATGAATCGTAAGAAGCTCGAGGCTGAAGCTATTCGCGATTCTGTCTTGAAGGTTTCGGGCAAACTTGATGAAGCGATGTTTGGGCCCAGCTTCCAAGATTTTGTTATCGAAAAACCGGCGCACTCGCCACATTACCAATATCACCTTCATAACCCTGAAGATGCAAAATCATTCCGCAGAGCCGTTTATCGATTTCTCGTTCGCTCTCAGCAACAGCCCTTCATGACTACGCTTGATTGCGCAGATCCATCTTTATTAGTGGATAAACGCAATGAAAGCCTTTCCGCATTGCAGGCCCTTGTGCTCTTAAATAATGGTTTTATGCTGGTGCAATCCAAGGAGTTTGCAAAAAGATTAGAGCGAGATTTCGCCAAACAGCATCAAGTTGAAAATGCTTTCTTGATTGCCCTTGGGCGCAAACCCACCCAATCTGAACTTGAATCATTGAATGCCTTGGCAACTCAGTATTCGCTCGCAGATTTAGCCCGTGTGCTTTTCAATCTCAATGAGTTTTCCTTCGTTGATTAAACCGGATGCCCTATGAACTTCAATAATAATAACCCAAACCTGTATAATCCCGGCATGAACAGACGCGAGATGCTTTGGAATACCGGCGGCGGCTTGGGCGGTATTGCTCTTGCTAGCTTGCTCGGAAATCAATCTGCATTTGGTGATTCGCTTAATGAAGGAGGCGTTGGTGGCCTTCAGGGGCTTCCTCATAATCCGCCCAAGGCCAAGCGGGTCATCCAGCTTTTCATGGCAGGCGCTGCTAGCCATGTTGATCTTTTCGATTTCAAACCAGAACTCATTAAACAGCATGGTAAGAGTTCCGACTTTGGTGAGAAAGTCGAAGCGTTTCAAAACGGGCTCGGCCCTTGGCTAAAACCCATTTGGGATTTCAAACCTTATGGCAAATCCGGGAAGATGCTTAGCGATACTGTCTCGCCTTTGGGCGATGTAGTTGATGATATCGCCTTTGTTCACAACATGGTTGGCAAGACTGGCATTCATAGCCAGTCTACTTATCTGCAAGCCACGGGTTTTCAGAACCCAGGCTTTCCTGGTATGGGTTGCTGGGTCAGTTATGGCCTAGGTAGCATGAATCAAAACCTTCCCACCTTTGTGGTGCTTCCTGATCATCGTGGTTTTGCAAGCAACGGCCCCAAAAATTGGGATAGTGCTTTTCTTCCTTCGCAACATCAAGGCACCATTCTTAAACCGGGCGCTCCTAACCCTATTGAAGATCTTTTCCCTGCGCCCCAAGGGAACTTTATTTCCAAGGCCAGCTCTAACGCTTCCTTTGATATCCTTGGTAAACTCAACCGCGAACATTTGCAATCCAGGGAAGGCGATAGCAGGCTTAATGCCCGCATTCAAAGTTATGAGCTTGCTGCGAGAATGCAGCTTGCTGCACCCGAAGCCATGGATATTTCGAAAGAGCCCGCTTACATCCGCAAGCTTTATGGCCTTGATCATAATGTTCAAACCTTCGATAAGGAAATCAATGCCATCGAAGAGATCGATCATTTCTCGCGCAAGTGCTTGGTAGCTCGAAGATTGTTGGAGCGGGGCGTGCGCTTTGTGCAAATCTGGTCGGGTTGCGATAACGGTTTTCCTAGACGTAATTGGGATAGCCATGAAGATGTCGAACGCGATCATGGCCCACTTGCAATGGGCATGGCTAGGGGCTCTGCTGCACTTATACTTGATCTAAAACAACGCGGCCTGCTTGATGATACTATCATTCTTTGGACCACGGAATTTGGCAGAATGCCTTCTTCTCAAGGGGGCAAAGGCCGCGATCATAATCCCTATTGCTTCACCAATTGGCTTGCGGGCGGCGGTATCAAGGGCGGTGTATCTTATGGCCCTAGTGATGATTTTGGGTACAAACCCCAGGATAGAAAAAATCCTACTCAGGTATATGATATCCATGCAACTATTTTGCATTTGCTTGGTATCGATCATACTTTGCTTACCGTTAGGAATAATGGCATCGATCGCAGATTGACCGATGTTCACGGGCATGTGATCGAAAACATTCTCGCTTAAATTCGTTTTTTAACCCTATGAAAGGTATTGCGTCATGGATCCGTTTCAAAAAGTAATTTCTATTGTTCCTACTACTAAAGTTTTATCCCTCATGGATGAGTTTCGAGAATTTGCATTTAAAGGAAACTTTATTAATGTCGCTATTGGCGTGGTCATTGGGGGCGCATTCAGCAAAGTGGTTGAAGCTTTGGTGAAAAGCATTCTTATGCCCTTTGTCAGTTTGTTCACCCCGGTAGAAAAAGGTTACGCAGGTTGGACTTTTGTTTTCAATGGCGTTGAAATTCCATATGGTGTATTTCTGGGCGAAGTCATTAACTTCCTTATCGTTGCTGCTGCGATGTTTTTCTTTATCGTAAAATTTCTCGGATGGATGATGAATGTAAAAAAAGAAGAGCCCGTGGTTGTGCTGACCAAACAAGAAGAACTTCTCATCGAGATCCGTGACTTGTTGAAAGCCAAAGCATCCTAATATCCTTATCGTCTAATGCGAGGCATTCCCATGCGAAATATTCTGCTATCTCTGCTTGTACCTTGTTTGTTAAGTCATCCTGTATTTGCTGCAGATGAACCAATTGATGTTGTTATTTATGGCGGAACCTCCGCAGGGGTCAGCGCTGCTATCCAAGCTTCCCGCATGGGAAAAACATCCATCATCGTCGAACCCTCCAAGTATTTGGGTGGCTTAACCACCGGCGGTTTGGGAGCTACCGATACCGGCAGTAAAGCAGTCATCGGGGGCATCTCCCGTGAATTTTATCAACGACTTCGCAAACATTACGACAAACCAGAAAGCTGGAACCTCGAAAAACGTGATTCCTTTAAAGGCTATCGCAAAGATGAAGATGCAATCTGGGCTTTCGAACCGAAAGTTGCCCATAAAGTTCTTCACGAAATGCTTGATGAACACAAAATCAAGTTCGTTCTAAATGAAAGACTCGATCGCATTAGCCCTACTGCGGTTGTAAAAAAAGGCACTGCAATTCAATCCATCAAAATGGAGTCAGGCAAAACCTTTACAGGTAAAATGTTCCTCGATGCCACCTACGAAGGCGACCTTCTCGCTGCAGCGGCCGTCCCCTTCCATGTGGGTCGTGAAGCTAATGCAAAATATAATGAAACTCTTAATGGCATTCAGAAACAAAAAAACAATCATAACCATCGCTTTACCGCTAAGGTTGATCCCTATGTAATTCCGGGCGACCCCAAAAGTGGTTTGCTTCCAGGAATTGAAGCTGGCCCACACCCAGAAGATGGTTCCGAAGATCATAGGTTGCAGGCTTATTGCTTCCGTATGTGTATGAGCTTGATTCCTGAAAACCGGGTGCCCTTCCCCAAGCCCGAGAATTATAACGAAAAAGACTTCGAACTTTTGTTTCGTAACTTCGAAGCGGGAGATCTTCGAATTCCTACCAGCATCCTCATGATGCCCAATGGCAAAACCGATACCAATAATAATTTCGCAGTCAGCACCGACTACATTGGTGCCAATTACAAATACCCCGAAGCATCTTATAAAGAGCGCGAAAAAATCATTGCTGATCATGAACAGTATCAAAAGGGCCTGATGTGGAGCATTTGTAATCACCCTCGCGTTCCTGCAAAAGTTCGTGATGAAATGAAAAAATGGGGGCTAGCTAAAGATGAATTCATCGATACCAACAACTGGCCTCATCAAATTTATGTGCGTGAAGCTAGGCGTATGATTGGCGAATATATCATGACCGAACTCGATTGCAGAAAACTTCGTGCGACTCCAGAATCCATCGGCATGGGTTCCTATAACATGGATTCTCATAACTGCATGCGCTATGTCACCCCAGATGGCAAAGTACAAAACGAAGGCGATATCCAAGTAAGCCCAGGTGGCCCTTACAAAATTAGTTACAAATCCATCACCCCAAAAAAGGAGCACGCAACTAATCTGCTCGTCCCTGTTTGCATTTCCTGCTCTCACATGGCCTATGGCAGCATTCGCATGGAACCTGTTTTCTTTATCCTAGGCCAGTCTGCTGCAACCGCTGCATGCTTAGCCATTGATGCAAAAATTGATGTACAGGATCTTCCCTACGAAAAACTTAAAACCAAATTGTTGGAGGATAAACAGGTGCTTGAATCTAAAGATGCTGTTCCAAGCCTTCCTGCTTTAGATCCTAAAAAAATGGCAGGCGTTGTCATCGATGATATCCAAGCTACCAAAAAAGGTTCTTGGGGCGAAAGTGCCACCATCGCTGGTTTTGTAGGCAATGGCTACATCCATGATGGTAATGAAGGCCATGGCTCCAAATCTGTTTCCTTCCAAGCAAAGCTTCCCGCAGATGGAACTTATGAAGTGCGCTTTTATTATAACTCTAATGCAAATCGCGCAACTAATGTTCCAGTTACCATCGAACATGCTGCTGGTTCGAAAACTATTTTGGTAGACCAGCGTAAAGTTAACAAGGTCGGCTTTGTCTCCCTTGGCAAATTTGATTTCAAAAAAGATGCTGCTGCAACTGTTCTTATCACCAACACCAACACCAATGGCCATGTGGTGGCCGATGCGGTGCAGTTTATCCCGATGCCTTAATTCGCTTAAAATTAGCTGGAGTCATTTCGCCCATGACCCGATCTTTTATCCAATTATGGACTCGTGCAGAGTTCGAGGTTTGGAAATCCGCACCCAGTAGTCCCCTTATCTATGCAGCAAGTAATCAATTCAAACAACGAGGCATAATCAAAGGTGATCAACTCTTTATCGTCGCTTGCTTTGCTGATACATTGCATCTCATGGGCTGCCTAAAGGTTGAATTTGGAACCTTGAACGCAGTTGAAGCTAAAAATCTGCTCCCTAAAGGTGCTCATACATGGGCTAATGATTATGTCTTTCATGATCGATCACTCAACACTCGAATGCGGTTTGATTTACATGTCCCCGTAAGTGTGCTTACTTCTTTTCGGTTCGCAGATGGCACGAATCCAAAGTTCAAAGGCGATGGTTCCGAATTCAAACCTGATCCCCAAACCTTTAGAGGAGTTCGTGAACTTTCATCTAATACAGCAATCCATCTTGCCAAGCTTCTTGATGGTAAAGAAGTCCCTAAGAACGAAGTAGCACCAATAGAATCTGAAAAAATCAGAGCGTTAAGTATTAGACAGCCATATGCAGAGCGGATACTGCGGGGTGATAAGAAAATTGAGTATCGAACTTGGCCGACAATGCATCGGGGCAAGATTTATATATATGCTGCGAAGACGCCTGTGCTACTTCCTGGGCATGAAGATCCGCTGGATCCTTTGAAGTTGCCTCGGGGGGTT
>CAMDHK010000028.1 GCA_945897965.1 Candidatus Kuenenia stuttgartensis
GTGCTATGTTTTCATTCGTGTTAGCCACCGTAGTGGCAGTTTCTTCGGTGTCGGTGGATGGTATTTTTGGCAAGAAGTCTTCTTGCTCTGGCGGTACTTGTTCGGCTCCTGTTGCTGCAAAGCCTGTAGCGGAAAAGAAAGTAGAAGCCAAAGTTACAACATCTTGCTCGAAAAAAGCAAGAGGACATTTCAAACTCTTTACTTCCCGCAAGGGCTGTAAGAGCTAGAAAAGTAATGTTTTAATTTTGGGTAGATAGGGTTAGAGGGAGAGGGGTAAAACCTTCTCCCTCTTTTTTTTAAAGGATACATATGATTGAAACACCAGCAAAAAATCATCGGACGCATGTCGAGTTTATAGAAGCAAAGTTTAGAGATTGGGAAGATAGACAAGAAGAATTATTGGAAATGAAACTATATGAATTTTGGGGAATCGCAGAAGAAAATATTCAGCAATTAAAAGGTACATGGGAAAATGAAAAGCAGCTCATAAAAAAAGAACAAGAAGAAACAGTAACGGAAACTTATCCTTATTATGTACTCGGAAGAAAACAAAATAGTTTAGATCATGAAATAGCAAAAACATTTTTTAAAGAAGTATGGAAACTTACACTTGGAACTACATCGTTCTGTGGAAAAGATAAAACTTTTGGGCCTAATGGTATAGAGTGTCGAATAGTAAAAAGCCCTAATAATCTTTTTACAGAAGGAGGTATAAGTTATTATTATAAAAATGGAGGATGTGGTGGGGGATATTTTAATTTTTTTAATAATCACACCGCTTTTGAAACTCTAGAAGAAGCACAAGAAGAAGTATTAACAGAGTGTATCTCCATACATAAACGGCAGTTTGATCAATTTCCAGAAGATACAAAACAAGACAAACTTATCAAACATTTGCAAAGCTTACTTAACACTATTAAAGGTGGAGTGGTTAAAGAAGCTTCGGGACAGCTTACATTTTTTTAAAAAGGTTAAAATGAAAAAGACAAAAACTAGATATATAGTTTGCTACATGCTTAGAAAACCTGTCGATAGAAAGGACGTTTTTTCAGAGCCTACATTATTCTCTGACTACGATTGTTTTGAAACACTCAAAGAAACAAAGGCGTTTTATAAAACCCTATTAGAGCGTAGAGATACATACAGCGCTAGCATCACAAAAATCTTAAAGTCTACCGATTATTTTTAAGGAGCTTAAAATGGATAAAGATTTCAGAATTTATGTAGACCGTGGAGGTAATATGCCACAGCTACGCTATAAGAAATGGAGAAGTGCTACACACCCCTATTACATTCGATACTCAGGGGATCACCCAGTAGCTATCAAAGGTCCTGTTGAATTGTTAGCTGAAGACATAACAAAGACAAAAGTTTTTAGTTATGCTCAACACGAATACGTAAGCATGGCAAACATACCGCAAGAGTAAGAAAAGAACGCATAGAAGTTGAAAAACGATAAGATTTTGGCCCACGCATTGGCCCACGCAAAAAACAAATACACATTAAATCCCAGTAAAAACATAACAAATAAAACAATCGGAACGGATTTCTAATCCGTCGGTCACTGGTTCGAATCCAGTCAGGGGCATTTTTTTGAATATCCTAGAATTTATCCCCATCTTAATGCTCTCTTAACCTTACTTAGATTATAATGTTATTTTCAATTTGATTATTTCGTAAATTTTAGAGGCCTGTCATGCAGAAATACCTTGCTGGGATCGCTACCCTTGGATTGATTTGTTTCATGGGATTAAGTGTTTGGTCCCAACCTCAGGATGGCAAGGGTGGGCCCGGAAAAGACGCCGGCAAAGATTTTAAAAAAGGCCCTGGTGGTGATAAAAAAGGTCCACCCATGGGATTCGAGATTGGCAAGGTTTTGCCTCCTCACATCGCAGACACTCTTGAACTTTCAGAAGATCAATTAAAACAAATTGCTGACCTTGAAAAAGAAGTCAAAGCTAAGCTCACCAAGATTCTCACCGCCGGCCAAATCAAAAAAGCAGAATCATCTAAAGGCCTTGGCAAAATGGATGGTAAAGAAGGCAAAGGCAAAGATGGCAAGGGTAAAGACGGCAGTGATAAAGGTAAGGATGGTGCAGCCCCCGATAAAAAGAGTTCCCAGCCTAGGCCTAATATGGATTCCAAACTGCAAAAGCCTGCTCAAATCCAATGGTATGCTTCTCTGGATGGAGGCTTGAAAGAAGCCCAAAGAACCGGCCTTCCTATTTTGCTTCTTTCCGCTGCGCCTCATTGTGCTGGTGTTTCTGGCACTTGGTGACCAGGGAAATCCGAGATGGACAAGAGTTTCTTGTCTGATCCCGATGTAATTGCTGCTTCCAGAAAATTTATCTGTATCCGCCTTCTTAGCTACGAAAACAAGGAGGAAGCTGCGTTTTTAAAAACCTTCAATGTGGGCCGCAATGGCGATGTGGAAAATACCGTTTTCTGTATACTCTCGCCCGATGCCAAGCAGCGGCTTTCTCGTGCTTCCCGAGGCACCAATCAAGTTTATGGGAATCCTAAAAGCATGGCAAAAAGCATGACTGAAGTTGCGTTGCAATACCCTGGTGTTGCGGCAGAGGTCGAAAAGATTTCTGCTGTTCCGTATGTTGCTGATTTGCGTTTGGCTTTAAATGTTGCTGGGTGTGACAAACAACCACTTGTAATTTTTAATCCGGCTGCAAACGGTGATGCCTTGGAACTTGAAAAAACGATATCCGCTATTGCTTGGTCGAGTGAGTTTCTAGGCAAGTTTATTTATGTCAAAGTCAGGGATCAAAAAGAATTAGAGTTGGTGAATGGAGCTGAAAAGGAATC
The DNA here is from genome assembly GCA_945897965.1 of Candidatus Kuenenia stuttgartensis. GTDB lineage: Bacteria > Planctomycetota > Planctomycetia > Gemmatales > Gemmataceae > UBA969. Next base: position 2,818 of record CAMDHK010000028.1, read on the forward strand.
GCAGATTTTGGTGGTTCAGCCTGATAACTTCGGGTTGAAGGGCGAAGTGCTGTTTCAAACAGCAGAGGTTTCAACATTGCAGTTAAAAGAAACATTAAGCCAAGGGGTGGCCAAAGGTAAATGGCCTGAGTTAAGTTTTTGGAATCATGTGCAGCAAGGGCATCAAAAAGGCGTTTTTTGGCAAACCAAATTGCCAGTGACTGATAAGCAAGAGTTAAGCGCCCGCGAACGCGCCCGCGCAAAAAATATCAGTAAATAAGCTTATTGGTGAAAATCTTATGCGAATACTTGTTGTTGAAGATGAACCGGATTTGTTGCGCACTATTGCCAAGGCGTTGCGTGAAAACGGCTATGCAGTGGATGAAGCAATAGATGGTAGCGAGGGCCTTTCTTGCGCTGCAATCAGTAGATATGATGCTGTTGTTCTGGATATGATGATGCCCGTGATGGATGGGGCGCAATTTCTTGCTAAGTTTAGAAAATTGTATACAACCCCTATCTTAATTTTGAGTGCCCGTGATACGATTGCAAACAGGGTTGATGGGCTCAACCTTGGTGCAGATGATTACCTCACCAAGCCCTTTGCAATGGTGGAACTTTTTGCAAGGCTGCAGGCTTTGATCAGGCGCTCTTTGGGTACACGTGATAACATCGTCACCATTCAGGGGGTCACCATAAATTTTGGTTCAAAGCTTGTCAATGTTGGTAAACGCAAAGTTGAACTTACTGCCAAGGAATTTTCAATCATCGAACTCTTAGTCCTGAAAAAGAACAGAGTAATGAGCCGTACGGATATCTTTGAACATGTTTATGATGCCAACGAAGATTCTATGAGCAATCTGGTGGATGTTCATATTTCGAATATCAGAAAAAAACTCGAAGTAGATATCATCGAAACAAGGCGTGGCTTGGGATACATCATCAGTGTTTAAATCCCTGCGCTGGAAACTACAGTTCTTTTATTCCACCCTGCTGGCCACTGTTATCATTAGCAGTGGATCCGTTTTTTATTATCAGGTATGGAGTTCAACCTTTGCGGAGGTCGATCGCAGGCTTGAAGCTTCAGCGTTGTATCTCGATGTGACGCTTCGTTCTTTTCCCCCACCTATCCAGCAGGGGGTGGAAGCACCGCGCTTGCCACCGCCACCGTTAAGAATAGACGGCCGCCCCCCGCCCCCAAGGCCCCGCCGTTCCAGAGAACAGTTTCTTGAAGAACTTAAATTACCTCAAGATTCCAACTTCCTCGGTGAGGGCAATCCCGATGATGAAACCTACTTCTTGGTGATGACTTCCAAGGATATGTTGATCAAAAAAGAATTTGTGCCGCTTGGTTATCCTGAAGCCCAGAGCTTGGCCGAGCAGTTTAATCCTCAACCTTCTTTAGTCATGCTGGAAAATAACCTGCGGGAAGTTCGCATGACCGGTCCAAGTGGATCCAAAATTATTGTCGGAAAGTCTCTTCGACACGAAACCGTTCAATTGAGAAATATTGCCATTCAATTCATTGCGATAGGCCTTGCTTTTCTTGTTTTGGGTGTTGGGATCTCTTTTGCAATTGCTTTCAGAATGGTGCGCCCCATTACTCAAATGTCTGCCACCGCTGAGCTCTTATCCGAAAAAGATTTGAGCAAACGGCTCGACCTTAATCATTTCGATTCAGAGTTGGCAGGGTTGGGAGAAGTCTTGAACCGCTTGTTTTCTCGACTGGATGCTTCTTTTTCAAGACAAAGGCAATTCACCGCTGATGCCTCTCATGAACTTCGTACCCCACTCACTGTAATCAGGTCCGCTTCTGAACTTGCACTTTCTCAACCAAGATCTCCCGAAGAATATCAAGAAACCATCGAGGTTTCTCTCAAGGCCGCTGAACGAATGACTAATTTGGTAAATGGGTTACTTGCGCTTGCCCGGCTTGACTCTTCGAACGCAGACTTCCATTTAAGGCAAAATGATTTAAGTGATCTTGTATCCGAATCTGTAAGTTTATTAAGGGCAATTGCTTTAGAAAAACAGATCGGCTTGGTTTCTGATTTGCACTCTGTTCAAATTTTTGGCAACCCTGAAAGCCTTTCTCGAATGATTGATAATTTGATCAACAATGCCATCATTTACAATAAGCCCGGTGGCAAGGTTTTTATTACCCTTAGCAGAAGTGATAATAAAGCGGTGTTGGAAATCAAGGATACCGGGGTTGGGATTTCTGAAGAACATCTTCCTTTTATTTTTGAGAGGTTTTACCGCTTTGATAAAGCCAGGTCTCGCCTTTCGGGCGGCAGTGGCATGGGCCTTGCCATATGCAAAGGCGTGATAGAAAAACACAACGGAACCATCACGGTTCAAAGCATTCTAGGTGAAGGCACTACTTTCCAAATTCAATTGCCTATTTGGAATTATTCGAATTAGTACTGGCTAGCATCAATTACATTACCATCCATGCGATTAGCAAGATTTGCGTAAACACTGCCTTGGATGGAATTATTGATGGCTTTTACCGACCCATCACAAAAAACAAATTGTACAACGCCTGAATGGCTGCTGCCGAAGCACCCAGTCCGTGTGTCGGTAGGGCCCTTTGAGGGTAAATTGGTTGCAGATGCGCCTACAAAGCTTGTTGCTTTGTCACCATTGTAGGCTGCCCCATCTCGGGCGTTTAAATCACCAAACCTTGTAATGGATACATGCTTTTCGCCTATTAAGAAAGTGTTGCTAAGCCCGTCAGAGATATCTGCAATTCTGTAGCCATTTCTAAAACCGGTGCCACCTACAGCCCAGTTGTTTGATAGGGGAAATACACCATTGGTCGCTACACTAATTGACGTTTGGCCTTGTACGGGACCATCCCAAAAGTAATCTCCTCCGGTGGTTCCAACGTTTGCAGCATAATCTGCCAACGCTCCGGGATAACGCGTACTTGTCGCAGGCTGGTTATCTTGCTGGTCACCATTGTTGGCATCTTGCGCCATGGGTGATCTTCGTGCGGGGCAGAACAATGCCTTGATGGTTTGGGTACGAACCTTTTGGGTTTGATTGTAGTAATTCTTAGTGAAGTCCCAGGAATTACGGAATGCGCCTTGTTCCAAGTAGTCTAAAAGCTGGCAAATCCATGTGTAATCTGAATCCCTTCTACTATTGGTAAAGCAGGAAAAGGTGGAGTTATAATTGTGCATTGCAAGGCCCAATTGTTTTAAATTATTACTGCAACTCATCCTGCTTGCAGCTTCCCTCACTTTTTGAACTGCGGGAAGTAATAGCCCAATCAAGATTGCGATGATTGCTATCACCACTAATAATTCAATCAGTGTAAAACCTCTTACAAACACGGTTTTCTTGGGGTTTTGTAGAGACATTGATTCGCACCTTAAAAATTAACGAATGGGGTATACAAAAAATAGCGATACAGAAATTATAGCATTTTTTATCGCATCATTTCAATCAAAAGTAACAATATTTTGAACTTGCGTAGAAATACTTATCCAAGGTAAAACGCAGTGTAATTTAATTGGTTTAGGGTGTTGTTCGAATGCGAATCTTGGTTAATTATCTTCCTGCCTTGAAACAGCGCAGCGGTGTAGGCCATTACACTGCTGAAATTTGCGCTGCTTTACAATCATTGCACCAACCTTTGGACTTAGATTTGTTCCCTCATCCTTCCTGGGAACCGCTAATCAAGGGCGCGATGGCCAAACTGAAGCCTAGTAAACCCAGTGTGGCTGTTAAATCGCAAGAGCAAAATAATTCTGCAGCTTCGATCATCAAAAATCAGATTAAAAGCTTTGCGAGAAACGGTTTGAATTATTTATTTGCAGATCGGGTGCGTAGGATTGGTTGCGATTTATACCACGAACCCAATTTCCTGCCCTTTGATGTCGATGCTCCAACTATTTCAACCATTCATGATCTTTCTGTTATTCGTTATCCGCAATGGCACCCGAAGGACCGAGTTCACGAATTTGAAAAACGATTTGAAAAAGCAATTTCTAAATGCACCCATTTTCTCACCGATTTAGAGTTTGTGAAACAAGAACTGATTTCCCAATTCAATGTCCCCAGCGAAAAAATAACTGCAACTCCTTTGGGAATCCGTTCGGGGCTTTCCCCTTTGCCCATTCCCGAAGCCAGGGCTATTCTTAAAGAATTAAACCTCCCACAAAAGTATTTCCTCCATTTGGGCACCATCGAACCTAGAAAGAATCTTCTTTTCTTGATGCAGGTTTATTGTGGTCTTCCTTTGCGGGTTCGCGAACAATACCCTTTGTTGCTAGTCGGGGGATGGGGTTGGAATGCAGAAAAAGAAGCAGCCTTTTATCAAGAAACAGCTAAGCACCATAATGTAATTCTTCCAGGATACATCCCAGAAGATAAGATCTCTGCAGTTTATAATTGTGCCCGCGCACTGCTTGCCCCCTCGCATTACGAAGGCTTTGGCTTTCCCCCGGTTGAAATGATGGCGTGTGGCGGTGCAGTTCTTGCCTCCAAAATTGGTGCTCATCAAGAAGTTTGCGGCCCAACCGCTTCTTATTTTCACCCCGAAGATAAAGATGCTTGGCGTGATGCCCTTTTGCAAATTGCTTGGGATGATGAATTGCACAGAAACTTGCGCAAAGGTGCGGTTGAAAAGGCTAGCCTTTTTTCTTGGCAGCAATGTGCATTGAATACCTATTACGCTTATCAAAAAGCATTAGGAATCAATGCAAACTCTGCCTTGATATCCCCCGCTTTTAAAGAAGCTTGCTAATTCTACTTAGGTTGGATTTGATAAGCAGTCATCACATAAGCACGCATATCGCTGCGGTATGTTGTTGGCCCAGAAACTTCCACCCGTTGATTTAAAAACACATCCAAGTTCTGCCCCGGTGCAGGAACCAAGTAGATCAACGGTCTGCCTTGCTGTGATTCAATGTAATACGATGGCTCATAACTTTGTGGTCTGCCTGCTTTACGAAGAAAACCAGGCCCCACTCCTGAACCAGAACCAGAGTTGATAGATTTTACAGGCGTTGGGGTTGGTCCGTTCGATTGAGGTGCCACGTTTGTTGTGGGCGCAGATCCGATAGGCGCTGTTGGCGCATTGTTTTGGGTGTTCGATACTGCTTGAACCAAGGCTTTGTTGGTTAACTTGGGTTGCCCGGGTGCACATGCTTGTATCGTATTTGTTTTTCCTTTTGATGCGCAATCGCGTAACCAGACTGCTCTGCCGTAAGCTTGGCTCGCAAACATCGGCTGGCTACAAGCGAAATCCTGCCCGATTTGCGTGTATAATCTTATTGCTTCAGTTGATTGGCCTGCTGTTTCAGCACTTATCGCTTGGCTCCAGCGTTGATTCGCATCACAATTCGGCACAGCGGAATTCGCATTCACGATGGTATTTGAACTTGCAGTATTGGTTGGTATAGCGGGCACCGCTGCAGGAACCTTTGCAGGGGCAGGATTGGCTTGAACTGCTTGTTTTCCTATCGCCTCGCATCGTATGTAGCGTAACTCATTTTCCGGTGGCACTATGGGTATCCAGTTTTCTTTGCCATCGGATTGCTCTGCCCCAAGCGATTTTACCTGGCTACCCCTTGCTAATCTTGCACTTTCAAGAGTCGGCTTAGTGTTTAATACCGCACTGCCTATGTATACCGGGATTTTGTTTCCATCATTTGTTTGTACAAGATAGTTCGGTTGATTCGGAACTATTCGCTGTAGATACTTGCTTTGCACCCAAGAAAAAGATCCATCAGGTGGGCGGATCGCCAGCCAACCATCGGTTCGCTCCTGTACCACGGTTATAACATCGCCTGCTTTTAAGTTATTGGTGCCATAAAGTTTTGAATCACTTCCCGGCCCAGATCGAACCTCGGCATTAGGAAGTATGATTCGTGCAGTAAACGGCACCGTTGTGTTGCCTGACCCTGCTGTGGGCACGGATTGGTTTGAAATCAGAATGAGTAGTGCTAAAAATCCGTACATGTTCTTTCGCTCTTAAACTAAAAACTCTCACATCTCTTTATCGACCTTTAACTTCCCTTTTCTGCAACTGATATGATGGAAACACCACTCGTTTTAGCGAAATTATTAAGTATTAGTTTTACAAAAAGTGCTTTTTCTTTGCTAAACCACCTATTTTCTCTCCGTTCCTGGTGCTCAGCGAACTTTGGGCCTTTACAATCCCTTTGCGAAATTTTGATGATTTTTTAATTTTCTAGCTAATGATATCCACACAAAGATGTTTATAATGCCCATTGGTTAAAATATATCTTTCAGATAAGGAATCATGCGATGGGTAACCCTACTAAATTGGCCTCTTGGAAAGCTCTTGAAAGTCATAAGAAGGAAATGGAAAATGTGCAAATGAGGGATCTCTTTGCTGCTGATCCTGCTCGCTTCGATAAGTTTCACTTACAATTCCAAACCATCCTTCTCGACTACTCTAAAAATCGTATTACCGAAAAAACCATGTCCCTTCTTTTTGAACTCGCACGAGAAGCTAATGTTCATGGCGTGGCCAAGCAAATGTTCAATGGCGAAAAAATTAATACAACCGAAGATCGTGCTGTTTTGCACATCGCCCTTCGTAATCGTTCCAACAGACCAATTATGGTTGATGGCAAAGATGTCATGCCCGAAGTAAATGCCGTGCTTGCTCATATGAAAGAGTTCAGCAACGCTGTTCGTTCTGGTGCTTGGAAAGGTTACACAGGTAAAACCATTACCGATGTTGTTAATATCGGTATTGGTGGTTCCGACCTAGGCCCTGTCATGGTTACTGAAGCCCTCAAGCCTTATTCAAAGCGTGACCTTCATGTTCATTTTGTTTCTAATATTGATGGCACCCATATCGCTGAAACACTTAAAAACCTTAGCCCTGAAACGACTTTATTCATCGTTGCTTCTAAAACTTTCACCACCCAGGAAACCATCACTAATGCTCTTTCCGCTAAGGAATGGTTCTTGAAGAGCGCCAAAGATGTTGCTCATGTTGCAAAGCATTTCGTTGCACTTTCAACCAATACCGCAGAAGTTTCTAAGTTTGGTATCGATACCAAAAATATGTTTGGGTTCTGGGATTGGGTCGGCGGGCGATATTCATTCTGGTCCGCTATCGGCCTTTCCATCGTTCTTTCTATCGGAATGGATAATTTCGAAGAACTGCTTATGGGTGGCCATCTCGTTGACGAATACTTCCTCAACACTCCTCTTGAGCAAAATATTCCTGTCATCATGGGCCTAGTTGGCGTTTGGTATAATAACTTTTTTGGTGCTCAAACCCATGCTATTCTTCCTTACGATCAATACATGCATCGTTTCAGCGCCTATTTCCAACAAGGCGATATGGAATCCGATGGCAAAAGCGTTACCAAAGATGGCGAAGCTTGTACTTGGTCTACTGGCCCTGTTATTTGGGGCGAACCTGGTACCAATGGCCAACATGCTTTTTACCAACTCATTCATCAGGGAACTAAATTAATCCCTTGCGATTTCATCGCTCCAATCGAAACCCACAACCCCCTTGGTGAACATCACCCAATTCTTCTTTCCAACTTCTTTGCTCAACCCGAAGCTTTGATGAAGGGCAAGAATGAAGCAGAAGTTCGCAAGGAACTTGGTGATTCTAAGCTTTCGAAGGAAGAACTTGAAAAGCTTGTGCCACAGAAAATGTTTCAAGGCAACAAGCCTACCAACTCTTTCTTCCTGCAGAAACTTACCCCCAGAACACTCGGTTCCTTGGTAGCTATGTACGAACATAAAATTTTTACGCAAGGCGTTATCTGGGGCATTAATAGCTTTGATCAGTGGGGCGTTGAACTTGGCAAGCAACTTGCCAAAGCTATTCTTCCCGAACTCGCGGGTAACAATGTTATTGCTAGCCATGATTCTTCCACAAATGGTTTGATAAACTATTACAAGAAGAATCGGGCAGCAAAGTAACGTTACTGTTTTTTTCAGCAAATGACTGATCCTTGATGGGGGTGGTTTGTGCTTGGTCCGATATTTGATCGTGAATGGTACATCCTGCCCCGCAGGCCCAGTCATTTTCCTACACGCGTTGCCTACCTAGGCATTTTGTGGGTCATTGCTGTTACCGCTTGGCTTTCTACAGGCCTTTGGCAAAAGCCCGCAACTCTTGGCGAAACCGCCAGGCTTGGGCCTCTCCTATTCCAAATCCTTTGCCTTGTGCAACTGACTTTCCTGCTTTTCTTTAGTGCGCTTTCTTCCGCTAGTGCTGTCTCTCTCGAAAAAGATCGTAGAACTTTCATTCTCCTTCTCATCACCGACTTGCGTGATTACGAAATCGTTCTGGGTAAAATCTTTGGTAGCCTTCTGCCTATTGTCTTCCTGCTTGCTGGCTCTGCTCCTGTTCTCGCATCACTATTGCTTTTGGGAGGCATCGCTCCTTTTCAAGTTGGTCAAGCTCTCGTTATTCTTGCCGCAACTTCCTTGGTTTCTGGAGCAGTCGGCGGATTGGTTGCCCTTTGGCGCGAGAAAACTTTTCAAGCGCTCGCACTTACCACCCTTATCCTCGTCCTTTATCTTGGCCTTGTTCGTGCAGTTGCTTTCATCCCGGGTATCGGTCAGGAGCAATCTTTCTTTATCCAAGAACGGCTCGATCCTTTTCTTGCACTTGGCACCGTGCTCGATCCGCTTTCTGCATCCGATTCTGGTTTAAGCGCACCTTATTCCTATGCTCTTTTCATGATTCTTTTTTCTTTGACGTTAAATGTTTGGGGCATGTTTAAACTTCGCGATTGGAACCCCAGTGGCGAACCCCTAATGCAACGTGAAGCGCCTGAAGATGCTGGCATCGAAGAAAAAAACCGGGCTTCCGCTCATGCTGCACCAGGTATCACTCGCAGTGTTCAGGGTAATCCCATTCTTTGGCGTGAAATTTATACCCGAGCCTATGGCAGAAAACCTATGCTTATTAAGCTCGCTTACGCTTTTGCTCTAATTCTTATTTGCTTTGCTGCGCTTAGGCCTATTTTTCTTGACCAAGAAAAAGCCGCATTCTTTGCAGCCTATGGATTACTTCCCGTTACGGTTTTAAGTCTTCTTTTGGTTTCTGCTCAGGCTGCAACCTCGATTACTTCAGAACGCGATACTGGGGCACTAGATCTCCTTTTAGTTACAGATCTAACCCCTCAGGAATTTATCTTTGGGAAACTCGGGGGCATTCTTTACAACACTAAGGAATATATTATCCCGCCATTCTTGCTTGCTGCCTTTTATGCTTGGAATGGATTTCTTGCAACTCCCCCTGCCAATCAGCCACAACTTTCTGCATCTATGAATTTGGTTTCTTTTTTATGTCTTGTTGCTGGTTTTGCAGTGCTGCAATTCTTTGCCATGGTTCTTGGGGTTCATGTCTCGCTTCGAAATCAAAACAGCAGGATTGCAATCTTAAACACGCTTGGCACGATTTTCTTTCTTACTGCGGGCACACTTATTACTATCTCTTTGATTTTGATTAACGGGAAATTCGAATATCAGTGGGCCAGTTTCATCTTCTTTTTAGCTGCTGGCATTGGGGGCCTTTGGTGGGTTCTCAATGGTGACAGGCCTTCACCCGCACTTACTTTAGCTAGTTGGCTTTGTCCTTTGAGTGTTTTTTATGGCATTGCCAACGCTTTGGTAGCGAAGCCTGGCTCGCAGGAATCTGCGGATCCGGTGTTATCGTTTCTAGTTTTGGGGGGCGCATTTGGTTTCGCATTGGCTGCTATGTTAGTTCCACTTTTGAGTGAATTTGACATTGCTTTAGGTCGAACGAGTGGCGGCGCAGATTAATTCCCGATCATTGGCCTAATGAAATTTCTTACTTTGGTCGATAACATCTAAGTTAGTTCTGTTATTTCATTTAGAAGTAATATCTTTCCTATTTTCAATACTTGCCAAGCATGGGGGTAAAGAGATAAGAAAGAAGTAACAGAATAAGCCCCGATAGCTCAGTTGGTAGAGCAGCTGACTCTTAATCAGCTTGTCGTAGGTTCGATCCCTACTCGGGGCATTTCAATTCCTAGCAGCATCTCGCAACATATTGTAACCCTTGGCATAAGTCCTTCACTAGTAGCAAGATGTGGATTAGTTTGCATCACAAAGCCTGATGTTGCGTTGCAATGCATCCCCACATTTTGCACCACAATCGCCCCACATTTTGCACCGCTGGTAATTATGGTACTGGAATCTATGTTTAAACATGATTCTGACAAAACTCGGTGCAAATTTTCGTTTAAGTTTAATGGATAATGTTTGTTGCATACTTTTGGCGAGTGACCCAAGATTCTAGTTGAATCCATCACCGCCTTATGTGGTTCTGTTTCGATATTGTCAGGGAGATGTCCCATCCAAGATTTGATTTGTGTTGCGGGATAAGCATTTGCCAATTCAGTTGATCTACTAGCTCTAAGATTTTGAAATAGTTTTTCCCAAACTGGAACGCCAGCATTTTCAATTATTCGAGTTAATCTTCGCATCAAATTTGTAGCCGTGATTACTTTTGGCAATATCATTATACCCTTTGGGTGCATCCATTAAAGTTACTTGCTAAAGGCTTTTGATTTCGGGAAACAGTGGAACTTCTTGGGATTTTCAACCTTTAATGTGTTTGATCTTTTGTAATCAGACAGTCATTATGTTTTTATCCAAGTGGATACATCCCCAAGTAAATCAGACTAATTCACTTGGGGTGCGTAATCCACCAACCCGAGCAAGGCATAGGATCAGTTTCAATTATTTGGTTGGGCAACAATCTGTTATTTTCTGGTTGCAGCATTGGGATCAATGTTTAAACATGGTTCTGACAAAACCCGTTGCAAGTTTTCTTGCAAGTTTAATTGGTAATGTTCGTTGCTGACTTTAGGTGAGTGACCCAAGATTCTAGCTGAATCAACCAACGCCTTATGTGGTTCTGTTTCGATATTGTCAGGGAGGTTTCCCAACCATGACTTGATTTGGGCTGCAGGATAAGCATTTGCCAGTTCAGTTGCTCTGCTTGCTCTCAGATTCTGAAATAGTTTTTCCCAAACAGGAACTCCAGCATTTTCAATGATTCTAGTTAATCCCCGCCTCAAATTTGTAACCGTGAATATTTTAGGGAATATCATTTTTTCACCATCAGTTGCATGTTTTAAAGTCTCTTGCAACAAGTTTCTGATTTCAGGAAAAAGTGGAACTTCTCGGGATTTTCCACCTTTAATATGTTCAGTCTTTGGGGATAGAACCGTCATAGTGTTTTTATCCCAGTGAATGCACTCCCAAGTCAGCCCTACCAATTCACTTGGAATTCGTAAACCACCAACTCGAGCAAGACATACGATCAGTTTCCATTGCGTGCTTGGGCAATGATCTATGACTTTCTGAATTGTGGCTTGATCAATAAATTGCATTCTGTCTGGATTAGTTTGCTTAGGTAATTTGATTCCAGAAAAAGGGTTATCTAGCACGAATTTTGATTTTTGAGCAAATTTGAAGAAAGTGATTGCCCTTCGCATAGCCCTAGAAATTGTAGATGGGGCATATTCTTTGGATATTAGATGATGATGAAAAATTTCCCCGTCAGCTTGCGTAATTTCAGAAATATTTTTTTTGTTTCCAAAAAAAGCTAGGAGTAAATTTGCTGCTGTTCTAAGGTTTTTTGTGGTCGATTGCTTGTAACTTTTTATTCGGGTATCAATGTATTCGTTCAGGAAAGTTTCTAAATCTTTATATTTTTTTATGCTAAGAGTGCCAGTTAAGCCTAATTTTGAAAGTTTAGCAAACAGTTTTGAGTCTATGATTTTTTTTAACCATGTTAAACATTCGTCACTAATAGCTATGCCATTGTTTTTGGCATTAATTAGATCTTCGATTTTTTCATATATTCGTTGGGACTCCCTTTCAGTATTTATTCCCAGTCTTATCTTTGGTCTTTTACCAGTGCTTCTGCAATGATATTGGATTTCGTAATAACCTTTTTTGTATATATAGAGCGATGCCATTTTATTTATCTCCGTTGTTTTGGTTTAAATTGAACATACTTATTATTCGCTGGTTCAAGTCTATTCCCAGCCATGATTTAACTATATTTAAAGGATAATCTTTAAAAAGTTCAGATGCTCTGCTTGCTCGCAGATTATGAAATAGGTTTTCCCAAACAGGAACGCCAGCATTTTCAATGATTCGAGTTAATCCCCGTTTCAAATTTGCCAAAGTTAACACTGTTGGGAATATCTTTTTTTCGTTTTTGGGTGCATTCTTAAAAGCATCATGCAACAGGCTTTTGATTTCAGGAAACAGTGGAACTTCTCTAAATTCTCTGCCTTTAATGTGTTCGGTCTTTGGGGATGGGACAGTCATGGTATTTTTATCCCAGTGAATGCACTCCCAAGTCAGCCCTACCAATTCACTTGGAATTCGTAAACCAGACACCCGTGCAAGAGAAACGATGAGTTTCCATTGCGTGTTTGGGCAATGATCTAAGACTTTCAGAAATGTGGCTTGATCAATAAATTGGATTCTGGCAGGGTATGTTTGCTTCATTAATTTGATTCCGGAAAAAGGGTTATCAACAAGAACTTTTGACTTTTGAGCAAATTTAAAGAAAGCGATTGTTCTTTGCATTGCTCTAGAAATAGTAGCTGGGGCATAGCCTTTAGATTTTAGATGTTGAGCAAAGTTCTCCCCATCAATTAGTGTAATTTCTGATATATCTTTTTTGTTTCCAAAAAAGGCTAGTAGTAAGTTTGCTGCTGCACGCATGTTTTTTATGGTTGATAGCTTGCAACAGGCTTTTTGTATTTCAATGTAGGCATTAAGGAAAGATTCTAAATCTGTATATTTCATGTTAATTTCCTCCGTTTTGTGTGTTTTCATCAATCCATATTTGAATGGTAGGAATGTGATATTTGGTTAGTTTGCCAATTTTGACATAAGGTATGTTTCCATCTTTTTTCAGTTGCCATAAATTTCGTTCTGAAATTCCCAGCAACTTAGCAGCAGTAGCTGCGTTAACAAGTAAGGGTTGATTTTCTTCAAAAAGCATAGTTTTTGCTCCATAACTTCTGTGTTTGCAGAAGTTGTTTACGAAAATGCACGCTTCCATTTTGGAAGTTGGTGTCAGTAAATAAGTTTGGATTTGGCAGTAAGAGTCGAGAAGCAGTAATTTTAAAATTACAATAAGGTTTGAATGCCACTTCAAACCATCTTCTCAATTAGTTTGTTTTGTTATTCAACCATGGATAAAGACAGGAATCAATACCTCTTAAGAAAAATCTTTCTTTTTTTTCAAAGTTCTATTTTTGATTGGGTTTTATTGCAGAATGCTTGAGAAAAAACAAAACTGCTTATCGTTGGCATCAAATATTTATGATTAATTATTTTGGCATGGGAGTCTTGTTTGCTTCTTCTGACCACTAAAATTTGACATAAAAATGAATTGTTTCAAAAAATTTTGTTCTTGGTCTGAAAAAAATCAAAAGCACACTCCTATATATCATGCACGAATAATTCTTCCCCATAGGAGAAGCAATGTTGACATTGAAAGAAGTCTCTTTTGAATTACAGGTCCCGTTTTACAAGATCAAATATGCTCACGATATATTTGCGATACCAGAACCAAAAATGATTGGAGGTATCCGAGTCTACGATGAAAAGTTAATCAAAAAAGTGAAGGCATATTTCTCTAACCGAGAACGAAAGGCTTAACCAAGATATATATAGCAGAAGAGACAAAATGATTACAAAAAGAAAATATAAATATACGATGCCAATCAAGTGGCATGACTGCAGAACTTCTTTAAGAGGAAAAAAAGTTTATACTGTTTGCGGTCAACAATATGCTTGTACTAGTAAAAAATGTAAAAGCATTCATTGCATAAAATTCCAGACAAATAAGGAAACTAAAATTAGATTAGTTAACTATTATTTATCTCCTCCAGACTATTTTGTAGTACTTAGGCTTGAAAATATTTCATTTCCTTTAGGTTCGTTTATGACAAGCGAATTGTTAAAGAGTTTCAAGAAGAAATTAAAAGGTGATTCCAAAAGTCAAGCCTTTGAATTTGAGTGGGAATTTGTAATTGAGTTTGATGATTACAAATATCCTCATTTTCACATGGCGATTACAAATAACGGCAATAATGGGAAGTTGAAAATCAAATCACAATTCAAGCGTTTTCTTCAAAAAGTTTGGAATCATAGTATTAGCACATTTAAAGAAAAATATGAAAAATATAACGAAGATGATGTAGAACAAATTCAAAAATTAAACGATGTATTTGGTAGCGTTTATTGTGAAAAAATAATTTCAATTTCGGGATCTGCGGTATATCTTTCAAAAGGTAAAAAACATGTTTGGAAATACAATTCTGCACCAGAAGACTGGGATTTACGCAAGTGCCACATAGTAAGTAGATCAAGAGGATTTTTGGTAAAGGAAAAAGCTGATTTGTTGAAAATTTACCATCAAAACAAGCAGTTTTTTGAGGAATGGAAATCAGTTCCACATAAAGATAAACAAGATGATGAAATTTTATCTGCAATGGGAAGCTATATCAAAGAGCCAAAAGTTGAGAGTGATATCAAAGAGCCAAAAGTTGAGAGTGATATCAAAGAACCAAAAGTTGAGAGTGATATCAATGACACACCCGTTGTAAGTGATTTCAATGATGAACCAATTGCATTAGAAGCCAAAGAAACAACAACAGAGGATAGTTTTAAAGAAGAATCAGTTGATTATGCATTCAATGATGAATCAATTACAATTGCAGCCAATGACTTCATTGTCAATAAACCTTCATCAAGGACTTGGGTTAGCAAAGTTCTCCTTAAAGCTGTTTGGGGTTTTGCATTAGTTGGTAGTTTGGTTTTTGTTGTCAGTAAGATTCAATCTTTACCAGAAAAACCACATTACTCTGTTGATTTAAAATTAGACCAAAACAAACGGGCAAAATTTATGCTGAGATGGTTTTTGGATAATGGTTTTGAATATCACCAAAACGAGTAGAGAAAATTTGTTATGAAATAATTACAAAAAAAACATCTAAAGATTTACATGAGAAAAGTCTGTCAGCAAAATTATTGGTAATTAGTACCCTGCTTACCTTATGGCTTCTTTTTTAGCAGGTAAGAAAAAAAATCCTGCATAGGTTCAGGCATTTGTCTAATTGAAAAAAGTGAACGCTGTATTAGCTGCGTATGAATATTGATCATATGCTAGCCAAGTACCTGTTTCTCACTTGGTGCCTTTAAATATCCGTTCGCATATAAAAAGCAGATACTTAAACAGCTTGAGGGTAAATGATTACAAGATTGATGCCAAAATGACCTCTTGGCTAAGTCATTGTTTTTTAAGTCCACCATTTCCCCCTCTGCAATCACGCAGGAGGTCTTTTTTGCGATTTAATCCAAGAACTCGACAATTAAGAGCAAATCGCAAATTAGGGGCAAATAAAGGCTTCTATTCTTTCAATGAATGAAACAATGGGTTAAGATGCTTTTTGTTAAAGTTTTACGCCCAAGAATCATTAATTATTTCTGACAATTTTGTTCGTAAAGCCACAAAGATATGAATGGTGCTTATAAAGGTGCTTAATCAGTAACTGATTAAATACTTTGCTGAAAATGCAAAAAACAAGGAATGAACATGACTCAAAAAGAATTAGAAGATTATCTCTGGGGAGCAGCTAACATTCTGCGTGGAATGATTGATGCTGCTGATTTTAAGCAATATATTTTCCCGCTGCTTTTCTTCAAACGGGTAAGTGACTTGTGGGATGAAGAATATCAAACAGCCTTGAAGGAAAGCAAAAACGATCTTACTTATGCCGAGTTTGCTGACCAGCACCGTTTTCAAATACCAAAAGGTTGCCATTGGGAAGATGTAAGAAAGAAAACGGTTGATGTGGGTGCTTACCTGCAAAAAGCATTAAACGGCATTGAAAAAGCTAACTTTGAAATGTTGCATGATGTGTTTGGCGATGCCCAATGGACTAACAAACGCAGAATGAGTGACGAAAAAATGCTCGACCTGATTGAGCATTTCAGCAAAATGAAACTCACCATTGCTGAAGTACCGCACGACATAATGGGCGAAGGCTACGAATACCTGATTAAGAAATTTGCTGATGACAGCGGACATACCGCAGCCGAGTTTTACACCAACCGAACTGTTGTAAAACTGATGACACAAATTACCGACCCTAAAAGCAGCGAAAGCATTTACGACCCTACTTGTGGAAGTGGCGGTATTTTGCTGAGTGCCGCATTGCATCTTAAAGAACAAGGCAAAGAATACCGAACACTAAAACTTTACGGACAGGAACTGAACCTCATTACCTCTGCAATTGCCCGCATTAATATGTTTATGCATAATGTAGATGAGTTTTTGATTGTGCAGGGCGACACCTTAGACAGTCCGCAGATATTAGAAAATGACGAACTAAAAAAGTTTGATGTGATAATGGCTAATCCACCTTACAGCGTAAAAAAGTGGAGCCAAAGCAAATGGATGAACGACCCTTTTGGACGCAACATTTGGGGAACCCCACCGCAGGGTTGTGCCGACTATGCTTTTCAGCAGCACATAATGAAATCTTTAAACCCCGAGACAGGTCGGTGTGTAGTGCTGTGGCCGCATGGGGTATTGTTTAGAGACAGCGAAGCGGAAATTCGCAAACGCATGATTGAATTAGATTTTGTGGATGCTGTCATTGGCTTGGGTAAAAATCTGTTTTACAACAGCAGCATGGAAAGCTGTTTGCTGGTTTGCCGCATGAAAAAACCGAAGGAAAGAAAGGGGAAAATTGTTTTTGTTGATGCCAAAGAAGAACTACGCATAGAACGAACTAATGCATGGCTGGAACCGCAGCATATAAAAAAAATAAGCGATGCTTATTGGAAGTTTAAAGATGCGGAAGGCTTTGCCAAAGTAATGAGTAACAAAGAAGTGCTTGAAAATAACGGTAATCTAAGTGTGCAGCAATATGTCAAGCAAGTTGAAATTGTAAATGTGCATAATACTGTTGCTTTACTACAATCAATTAAAAATGGAAAAAAGCAAATCAATAATTCAATTGATGACTTGTTTGCTCAATTAAAGAATATTGGGATAGACTTATGAAAGGATTAAATAAAAAAACATGGGAAACTGTAAATCTTGAAAGCCTTTTTTTAATTGAGAGAGGAGGCTCACCACGACCAATTGACGATTATTTTACTGATGAACCAGATGGTATCAATTGGGTGAAAATTGGTGATACTACTGATATTACAAAGTATGTTTATCACACCAAACAAAAGATTAAACCTTCTGGGGTAAGAAACTCACGAATGGTGTATGATGGTGATTTTATATTGTCAAATTCAATGAGTTTTGGCAGACCATATATTATGAAAACAACAGGTTGTATTCATGACGGTTGGTTGTTGTTGAGGGAAAAGAGAGGCAATATTGACAAAGAATATTTGTACACAGTATTGAGTTCTGATTTGTTGTTTCGTCAATTTAAAAGTTTTGCGGCTGGAACAACAGTAAAGAACTTAAATATTGAAGTGGTGAAAAAGGTTCAAATCCCCCTTCCCCCACTCGAAGAACAAAAACAAATAGCCGCTTTTTTTCAATCCATAGAAACGGCTATAGAACAGGTAGAGGGGCAAGAAAAAAATTTGCACCAATTGAAACATAAATTACTCAAAGATTTATTCAGCGAAAAACAGGAATTTGGAAATCATTTAAAAGCCAAAGATTTTGAAACGGTAAGGTTTGAGAAAATTGCTATCAATATTTCAGAACGGGTTGAGCCAAAGAAAACAGAGTTAACAATTTATGTTGGCTTAGAACATTTGGACGCTGACAATTTGAAAATAGAAAGAACTGGAGCGCCTGATGATGTAATTGGAACCAAACTTAAAATATACAAAGGCGATATTATTTTTGGAAAACGCAGGGCTTATTTACGGAAGGTTGCTGTTTCACATTTTGATGGCATTGCTTCGGCACACAGCATGATTTTAAGAGCCAACGAGAAGAATATTGAAAAAGATTTTCTTCCTTACTTCATGCAGAGTGATACATTCATGAGCAGAGCCGTTCAAATTTCGGAAGGTTCTCTTTCTCCAACAATCAAAAACAAAACATTAGCAGTGCAAGAATTCATTCTGCCTAAAAAGGAAAAGCAAAAAGAGTTGATTGTAGTTTTCAAGCAGTTTGACACAACTATGGAACAACTTAAGCAACAAAGAATAACCTTGAAGAATTTGAAACAAAAACTACTTAATGAGATTTTAGGATGATGACATTTAACGAACAAAATACCGTAGAACATTTTATCATCTACCAACTTACGGGAGTGAACTTAAATGATGAGCAAGGCAATGTAGTAAAAGAAGATGCCATAGAATGTGATTCCGTAAAATGGAAATATGTCAAAGCTGATTTACTGCAGCGAGATGTTACCGATGTTTTAGTAGAAAAGGAATTGAAAGAAGCACTTTGTCGCCTCAATCCTGCTATTGCTGCAAATCCTGACAAAGCAGAAGAAGTTATTCATAAACTTAGAGCCATTCTCATTACTGTTAACAATGTTGGTTTGGTTAGAGCCAATGAAGAATTTTCTAAGTGGCTTCGCAATGAAGTAACGCTTCCAATTGGCAAAAATAACGAACATGTTGCCATTCGAATAATTGATTTTGAAGAATTGAAAAACAACAGTTTTGTGCTGACCAATCAGTTTAAGTTGCGAGCTAGAGAAACCAAAATTCCTGATATTGTAATGTTTGTTAACGGGATTCCTTTGGTAGTTGGCGAAGCTAAAACACCTGTGCGACCTGCAGTTACTTGGTTTGATGGAGCATATGATATTAATGTGGTTTACGAAAATTCAGTTCCTCAATTGTTTGTTCCCAATGTGTTTTCGTTTGCTACCGAAGGCAAAGAAATATATATCGGTGGCATAAGAACTCCTTTGGAGTTTTGGGCGCCTTGGCGTTTGGAAGATGTAAAAGACGAGTTAAGTCATTTTATCGGTTTGCAAGATGTAGCTAATCAATTAACGCATTTGCTCAAGCCATCAACATTATTGGATATTTTGCAGCATTACACTGTTTACGCCACCAACAACAAGAAGAAAAAAATAAAAGTAGTTTGTCGCTATCAGCAATACGAAGGAGCCAACGCAATTGTAGAACGGGTAAGAGAAGGGCAAATTAAAAAAGGATTGGTATGGCACTTTCAAGGGTCCGGGAAGTCATTGTTGATGTTGTTTGCTGCTCAGAAATTGAGAAAGCAACAAGACTTACATAATCCAACCGTAATCATTGTGGTTGACAGAATTGACTTGGATACACAAATCAGTGCCACTTTCAACACTGCTGAAGTGCCTAATATGATTGCCACCGATAATATCAAAGAACTACATGAACTTTTGGAACAAGACACTCGAAAAATCATTATTACCATGGTGCATAAGTTCAAAGATGCTTATCACGATATGAACAAGCGTGACAACATAATAGTTATGGTCGATGAATGCCACAGGACACAAGAAGGTGACTTGGGTAGAAAAATGCGAAATGCTTTGCCAAATGCTTTTCTGTTTGGTTTGACTGGAACACCGATAAACAAAGCCGATAAAAATACTTTTTGGGCATTTGGTGCAAAGGAAGATGTTAACGGTTATATGAGCCGTTATACTTTCCAAGAAAGCATCAGAGACAATGCAACTTTGCCTTTGCACTTTGAACCTCGATTGCCAAACTATCGGATTGATAAAGAAATTTTAGATATTGCTTTCAAAGAAATGGCTAACCAGCTTGAACTGAGCGAAGATCATAGAAATAAACTTAGTCAGAAAGCTGCAAGTATGGCGGTGTTTTTAAAATCTCCTGAACGGGTAAAAACTATTGTTTCCGACATTGTAGAACATTTCAAAACTTATGTAGAACCTGAAGGTTTTAAGGCAATGATCGTAACTCCAGATCGTGAAGCGTGCGTGCAATATAAGGCGGAATTAGACCTTCTGATAAATCCTGAAGCAAGTGAAGTTGTGATCAGTTCATCTGCCAATGATGATTTTGATTTCAAACAAAAATTTGGAATGGATAAAGACAAGCAAGAAAAAGTTGTTGAAAAATTTAACGATGCTGATTCGCCTTTGAAATTCTTGATTGTTACTGCAAAACTATTGACAGGTTTTGATGCACCGATTTTACAAACCATGTATTTAGATAAAGCGATGAAAGACCATACTCTATTGCAAGCTATTTGCAGAACCAATCGATTATTCCCTAATAAAACATTTGGCAGAATTGTCGATTATTTTGGAGTGTTTGACGATACACCTAAAGCACTTGCATTTGACGAAGAAACCGTAAAGAAAGTAATTACAAATCTGCAAGTGTTGAAAGAAAAACTACCTGAATGGATGGAAAAATGTTTGGCACATTTTACAGGTGTCGATAGGGCAATTTCAGGTTTTGAAGGATTACAAAAAGCACAAGAACATATCAACACAGACGAAAAAAAAGATGCGTTTGCATTAGATTTTGGCAGTCTAGCAAAGTTGTGGGAGGCTCTATCACCAGACTCTGTATTAAATCATTTTGAAAAAGATTATAAATGGCTATCACAGGTTTACGCTTCAGTAAAACCATCCTCTGACGAAAACGGGAGATTATTGTGGCATGCTTTAGGAACACAGACAACAGCACTAATACATTCTCATATACATGTTTCTAGCATTAATCACGAAATGGAAGAATTGACTTTGGATGCGAAATTGATTGATGATTTGATGAATAAAAAAGACACTGAAGGAGCAGAGAAGGAAGCAAAAAAAGTTTTGAACATTCTGATCACACGATTAAAAGGATTTGGTGGCAATCCAATCTTCAAAAACTTAAGCGAAAGGCTTGATGCAATTCGGGATAAGGCTGAAAAAGGACTTATAAATTCTATCAAATTCATTAAAGAGCTTTGTGAAATTGCCAAAGCGGTACTTCAAGCAGAAAAAGGACTTATACCTAAAATAGAACAGAAGAACGCAAAAGCGGCATTAACTGAACTGTTTTTTGAACTCAAAACAGATACGACACCTGCGATAGTGGAACGAATTGTAAATGACATTGACGAAATTGTAAGAGTTGTGCGTTTTGAAGATTGGCAAAATTCAGCAGTTGGTGAAAGAGAAGTAAAACGAGAATTACGAAAAGTGCTTTGGACAAAATATCAAATCAAGGATGAGGATTTATTTGTAAGGGCTTATGAATATATAAAAGAATACTATTAGCCATCGGTTCAATTAGTTTAGCTGCATTGGCTTGTAATCACACCTGCTTAAATGGCATTTCAGATTTAACTTAATGAAAAAAGCCCCTTAAACATTACATTTAAGGAGCTTAATCGAGAATCGCCCAAATCCTCAGAAACATATGTTAAATGATAACAAATAAGATGCAATAACTATTTTGAAAAAATATTTTCAATCTTTACCTTTTGACCTTAAACTCAACTCGCTTTCAAAGCAACATAGCAGTTTTACGGGATAGACCCATCGATCTCACTGTAAAGGCTACTTTTTGGAGCAACCGATTAACGCTTCAAATTCAAGAATAGTTACGAATTTGTTAAAGCTGTGATTATATTGTGGAAATTAATCCCAAATGATTACGAATATACACAATAGCGTAACCATTCCACCTTTTTGGAGATTAGATCATGGCAAAAATGAAGAACAGCGTTAAAAGACCACCAGAGGTATATTTGCCAGAGGAAATCCAACGGTTGATCAAAGCCTGTGGCAAAAAAAGTCCAAGCGGAATAAGAAACGCAGCATTTATTGCCTGCTGCTACGGTGGTGGATTAAGGATAGCAGAAGCGCTGAGTTTGATTCCCTCAGATCTTGATCTAGGGAAAGGCTACATAAGGGTTCGGCATGGCAAAGGCGATAAGTACCGCACCTGTGGCATATCACCGGATTGCGAAGCGGTACTGGTTATATGGCTTGAAAGAAGAAAAGCGCTTGGCTTTTCTGGTCGTTCACCTATATTTTGCGGGATCAGCAAAAACGCATGGGGAACATCACTAAAAGACGCTTATTTTCGGGTAGCATTGCCACGGATTGGCAGAAAAGCTGGAATTGATAAAAGAATCCACTGTCACGGTTTACGCCATAGTATGGCAACGGAGCTTTCGAAGGAAGGCGTCAATTTGGCGACCATTTCGGCACAGCTCGGTCATTCCTCAATTGCAATCACTGATCGATATATCAAACGCATCGCTCCAGTTGAATTGGCGAATACGATGCGATCAAGAAACCGGTTAGGATAAGAGAAAGGTCTTTGTTTCATAATGCGAGGTATTGCTTGTGTTTGCATTGTGTTAAGTTGATACCTACTGGCTGGATCACTTTTTCGAGACTTATTTTGGCTGCCCCACTTTTTGCCCCACCATAATCAAGAAAACCGTGTTTTTTCCTTGTTTTTTGAGGTTTGGATCATCCCTACTCGGGGCACTTCATTTCATTGCAGTAAATATTCGAATTTTAGGAATTAGTTAGCTAAAATATTGAAGTTGTGGGAACTTTAAATTCTTTAAGATTATTTAATGTTTCGATTCTAGGGCGCTCCCTACAGGGATTCTAATTT
>CAMDHK010000029.1 GCA_945897965.1 Candidatus Kuenenia stuttgartensis
AAAACCTTTCTTTCAATGCGAGATCAAGGCTTGGTGGATATAAAGGAACCTGAAAAGTCGCGTATCCTTAAATTCATCTCAATGAAGGATACGAATTCTAAGCCTAATATGATTATTGCAAAAACCCGAGACGAAGAACTGAAGGCATTTTCAGAATGGATAAAAGCCTGCTGCAAAGACGAAGCATTAATAAAAATGCCAAAGCTAACACAAGAAGAACTAGGCGGGCCAGAAAAGCCAGTTGAAATTGTCCGACATGCACGCAAAGACCGTTTATTAGAATCGTTCGAACAAAACATTTGGGCAATGCGCTTTCGCTGCATGAACTGCCATACTGCAGGGCATCCTGATTCTGTTAAATTGCAAAAAGAGCATGGCGACCGAGTTACTTGGTTCAAAAAGACTCCTGCAGAAACCATGGATTATATACTTACGAAGACGAAGCTTATTGATTTAGATAATCCTGAAAAAAGCTTGCTTCTTTTGAAGCCCTTGAATGAAGTGAAGCATGGTGGCGGGAAGAAATTTATAATAGGCGACCTTGGTTATCAATCATTTAGAAATTGGATTGAAGACTACGCCCTAATCAAAGGTGGCAAATATAAGATAGCAGCAGACCTACCCAAGCAAAGCAACAATCAAACGCAGTTTGGAACTGAACTCTGGTTCAAAATTACAAATACTCCTACAGATTGGGGCGACAAGTTACTTTTCACCACAATTTACATGTGGGACGAAAAGCTTGGAAATTGGGAGAAGGACCCGATTGCGGTATCTGATCGTTTGGTATGGGGTAAAGGAAAAACTTGGCAGCACACTGTAACGGTAATGGCGCCCAAAGGCTCGGCAAGAGAATCAATCTGGAGAAAATCAGGCCCTTCCCTTGCTCCTGGAAAATACAAGGTGGTTGTGCAATTAGATAAAGATGGCGTTTCAGCGAAAACATGGGATGCGAAATTGGATGATAAAACCACGATCGTGGGGACAGGTGAGTTCAAAGCAAGCTGGAAAACTGGTTACGGCCAGATGACATCGATTGATGCTGCCAACATCACGCGGAAATAAATCCTACGAAGATGATGGAAAACCAAGCACTTCTAAGTTACATTAAAGGCCTTGGATAACATCACACCCCGTGCAAGGATTAATCAATGCAAAACTCAATCATCAATCGGCGTAATTTTATTGCAGCTACAGGTGCAACTGCATTAGCAACCGAAGTAAAATCAGCCGAGGGTGATAAAAAAGATTTGGGGTCAAAGCCTATCAGGGTAGGTATTATTTCTGCAAGTATCAGGGGGAAGACTCAAAAAACCAACGGTCATACTTGGCACTTTGCGCAAGGATTTCACCCTCAAGTGAATCTCGCTGCAGTTAAAAAGCATCTGAGTGCAGGGCCTATCGAACTATTTGAGAAGTACTTTCGTAATCAGGACATTCATTTTGCGAGGCTTCCTTTTAATAACACAAAAATAAGTGCAATTTATGATGCGGACCCAGTAAGTGCAGCAGCATTTGCAGAAGGATTCCCGGGGGTGGAAGTAGCGCGATCGTTAGATGAGTTGGTAAAAAATTCGGATGCGATATGGCTGGGGGACGCTTCGGGTTATGGGGATGACCATTTTGAATTACTCGCACCATGTTTGCAGGCGGGGTTGCCGACCTTTTGTGATAAGCCAATAGGTGAAACCGTTTTGGGAACGAAGAAAATATTAGACTTTGCATTAAAGAACAAAGCACCTTTAATGTCTTCAAGTTTATTTAGGCATCAATGGGGAACAGAAGAAGCACTACGGATGAAAAAGTCTGGTGAGTTTGGACCATTGCAGTATGTAATAGCAAGCCAAGCAGGCGGCTGGAGTTTGCCTAGCTGGCATGTTTATGGGCAACATCCAGTATGGATGGTGATGACGCTTTGTGGGTCTGGCGTGGATGCGGTTAACATGTACGCAAGAGAAAACACATGCAGGGCCTTGATCACCTACAAAGATAGAATGCCTGGCGAAGTTTGGTATGGCAGGCCTGACATGTCAAAATTTTATTGCCACACCTCGGCTTCGTTCACGAAGAAGACCTACGCATGGACGCCAGCAATCGAAGACCATTACTGGCTAGGCCATCACTACCAAATATTCAGGATGGCAGATGTATTTTTAGAAATGGTAAAAACAAGGGTAGAACCAGTTCCGCATCAAGAAATTTTAGAAGTAACCGCGATTATTCACGCTGCTGCAAAATCATTAAATGAAAAGAGCAGGCTGGTGAATCTTGAAGAAGTGATGGGTTAAATTCAAGCAAGTATGGGTTTTATAA
Source organism: Candidatus Kuenenia stuttgartensis (assembly GCA_945897965.1). GTDB lineage: Bacteria > Planctomycetota > Planctomycetia > Gemmatales > Gemmataceae > UBA969. The sequence continues at coordinate 2,314 of CAMDHK010000029.1, forward strand.
CTTCACCATGGACATCGGTAAGTCTACGATCAATTCCACTCCCTTAAAAATCATCCCAAAGCAGAGATAGCTGAAAAAAATGAGCATGAACAAATCAAAAAGATCAGGTTAGCCTCAATCGAGGCGCTTTAAACCAAGGAGATTAACCCATGAAAAGTGAATCTGATTTCTTGTAAGATTTTGATGATGCGACTTCCATGCAAATGAAATCTGAAGCAATCAAACCTAAATATGCAATGGAAGTTAATGGCTGAGTTTTTCGAAGGAGCGAACATTTTTTGGAGGAAAGCGAACGCTTTCAAGCGTGAAATATTCCAAATGAAATGGTGATAGAGTTTCATGCAACAGAATTTGAGCCTGATCCTAGAATACAAACTTCCTATGTGTATAGCTCACGCATGAAGTTTTAGGGGAAATGAAAAAGGACTAAGGCATTAAAAACAAACTCTACAGGTGAAATTTTATAAATAGCATCAATTTTACTTCATCTTGTTAAATATATTTGCTTTGGCGTTTTTCAGAATCAAAAGAGCAATTTCATTTTTAAATATTTTTTCTGGGGAAATTATAAAAAAGGACTCCTTGGCTGTTTCTGCTTTACCAAGCGTTTTAAGTTTTTTATTTTTTAATATTCCCAGGGTTGCTACCTGAGGCAAAGCAAAAAAACCTTTTCCTGATTTTCCAAAATCTTCAAAAAGATCAATGTCTGTTAACTCGGCGACAATTTTTGGGATTAAATTATTTTCATCAAACCAGTTGTCAAGAATTTGCCTTAAAGAAGTCCCCTTCATGGGCATTAAAAAAGGTGCATTTGACAATGAATTTGGAAATCCCGGCTTATATTTTGCTACCAATTTACAAGAACCGATGAAGGTTACCGAACTTTCACCAATAAAATGATTGTATGATTTTACTTTAATAAAAGGATTTACGGGCACATCAGAGATCACGATATCTAATTCCCCCAACGCCAGTTTTCCAAGTAATACATGTGTTTCGTCGTCATGGCATTGAAGGAAAATATTTAAACCATCTGCCAATAAAGGATTGATTAAATTAAAAACTAATTCTCTTGGAAGAACATCAGCTATGCCAATCTTAATGGTAGTGTTGGATGTGTTTTCCCCAAGTTGGATTCTTGTTTTAAGATTGTTTCCAAGGGAAAAAATTTGTGATGCGAATTCAAACACCATCTTTCCATCTTGGGAAAGAACAAGGTTTCTTCCGTTTCGGTTAAATAATTTAAGACCAATAGATTTTGAGAACTGTTTTAATTGGGCACTTACAGTTGGTTGTGCCAACAGTAATTTTTCACAAGCTTTGGTTATTCCGCCATGCTTAGCAACTTCCCAGAAATAATAAAGGTGTTGGTAGTTTAAATTAATCATAGTAATTTCCTATGGAACGTTAAGATAATATCTAATTGTACTAAAATAAAGAAGATGCTAAAAACTTAAAATATAGTTTATTAGAGGATTTTTTATGTGGAATAGTGATTCACTTATTGAGATGATGGATAGCAAATTCAAGGACTGTAGGATCATAGTTGTTTCAAACAGGGAACCCTATATTCACAGGCACCACAATGGTGCAATTAAATGTATTTCCCCGGCAAGCGGGATGGTTACTGCCCTCGATCCAATACTAAAAGCTTGCGGTGGAACGTGGGTTGCACACGGGAGTGGTAATGCGGATAAAGCAACCGTTGGGCCGGATGATAGCATCATGGTTCCGGAGGATAATCCAAAATACAAACTTCGCAGGGTTTGGCTGACTAAAGAGCAAGAAACAGGCTATTATTATGGTCTTTCAAATGAAAGTCTTTGGCCTTTGTGTCATATTACTTTTACCAAACCAAAATTTGATCCAAATCATTGGGATACTTACCAAAAAGTTAACTCGTTATTTGCAGATGCTGTTATGGAGGAATTGGATCACAGGCCAACTTTTGTATTTATCCAAGATTATCATTTGGCCCTTTTGCCAAAAATGCTAAAAGATCGGAATCCAAATTTAATCGTTGGCCAATTCTGGCACATTCCATGGCCGAACCGGGAAACATTTAGGGCGTTTCCATGGAAAGAGCAATTGCTCGAAGGCCTTTTGGGAAATGATTTGCTTGGTTTTCATATCAGGCATCATTGCCTCAATTTTTTGGAAACGATTGACCGTGGTATTGAAGCGAAAGTTGACAACGAAAGATTTGAAATAATCAGAAATTCTAAAACAACAGTAGTGCGTCCTTTCCCAATAAGCATTGATTTTGAACAACACGAAATAGAGGCAAACAGTACAACTGTAAAAAAATATGTAAATAAATTTTTTGAGGAATTTGAATTAGAAGGCCAAGTTTTAGGAATTGGCATAGACAGAATTGATTACACAAAAGGGATTCCTGAGAGGCTAATTGCTGTAAATTTTTTCCTGGAAAAACATCCTGAATACGTCGGAAGCTTAACTTTTATTCAAATAGGTGTCCCCAGCAGATCTCATATTGATTTGTACAGAAATCTGGAAGATCAAATTGACAATCTTGTAGACGAAATCAATTGGAAATGGCAGAGTGCTGCATGGAAACCGATAGTTTTTCTTAAAGGTCACTATACCCAGCATGAGATGATGGCATTTCATAAATTGAGCCAATTTTGTTTAATAACTTCTCTACATGATGGGCTTAATCTGGTGGGAAAGGAATTTGTTGCAAGCCGTTCGGATAATGATGGGGTTTTAATTTTAAGCAAGTTTACAGGGGCGGCCCGAGAATTGACCTCTGCATTGCTGGTAAACCCCTTTTCAATCGAAGAAATTTCTGACGGAATATTTAAAGCACTAACTATGCCAGAAAGCGAAAGAAATAAAAGAATGATTAATTTAAGAGAGGTTGTAAGCGAAAATAATATCTACCGATGGGCGGGAAAATTCTTTTCCACATTGCTCAGGTTGGAAGCTCAGGAATTGAAAGCTGAGCTATGAAAAAAAATATTCTAAAGAGCCTTTGTGAGATTACGGATTATATTTCCCCAAGGTCGCACCTAGTATTAGGCCTTGATTTTGATGGTACACTTGTGCCAATTCAAGACGTTCCATCGAGCGTATTCATTGGAAATAAAATGCGTTCATTGCTTAATGTTTTGTCCAAAAGAGAAAACATCACGATTGCCATTATTAGTGGCAGATCACTTGATGATTTGATTGAAAAAGTGGGCTTGGGTGATGTTGTGTATGCCGGAAATCATGGTTTGAATATCATGGGTCCAGGGTTAAGAAAAATAGATATAAATGCACTTCAAAAACAACAAACTGTTGAAAAAGCATTCGTACTATGTAAGAACTTAGCAAACAAATTTTCAGGCATTTTTCTTGAAGACAAAACTCTAACTTTTTCAATTCATTACCGACATCTTAATCCAAAAAATGTCCAAGAATTATATTTGTCCCTAAAGAACATGGTCTCCGAATTAGGAGATCTTGTGATCAAAACTGGGAAATGCGTTTTTGAAATTTATCCTGCTGTAGAGACTAATAAATTCACTGCGTTTTCTTGGGTCACAACGCAAATTGGAGATGACACTAACATTGGAAAAATATACCTTGGCGATGATGACACCGACGAAGATGTTTTTCGTTCATTAAAAGATGGTATTTGTGTTAAAGTTGGCCAGAAAGAAAATTCATACTCGAATTACTTTGTAAAAGATCCGATCGAGGTTGAAGAGTTTTTGTCATGGTTAAGCCAGCATGATTTTGGACTCATGCCTTCAAATAGCTAATTTTGGAGCATTATTTTTTAAAACTCCCCTATGTTTTTTCTTGGAAGCAAAAAACAAAATTTAGATATATAACTGTTATTTACTTCTGCCAACCGAAAACTGTTAATTTGAATGCAAAGCGAATTCCTAAATCATAGTCCTATGGTCAGCCTTAATAGGTATTCTTACAATCGCCTGCTAGTTCTTTCAATGTAAGGTAAACTATGTATAAAATACGGATACATAATCCTCAGAAACTTTATAGCCGATTTATAAAACATTATAAAAATCTTAATTTACATTTGGGAAGATTAAACAGCCTGGCCGCCAACAACTTGCGCCATTTCATGGGAACACACCTTAGCCTTGGAGTGCCGCATCAAGAGATTTTAGAAGTAACCGCAATCATTCACGCTGCTGCAAAATCATTAAATGAAAAGAGCAGACTGGTGAATCTTGAAGAAGTGATGGGTTAAATTCAAGCAAGTATGGGTTTTATAATTTCACCATGGACATCGGTAAGTCTGCGATCAATTCCATTATGGCGAACAGAAAGCTTTTCGTGATCGACCCCCATTAGATGAAGGATGGTTGCGTAAAGATCGTAGCAATTAGTTTTGTTAATAGCGGCCTTGTAAGAAAACTCATCACTTTCGCCGTGAGAAACGCCCCCTTTAACACCGGCACCGGCTAGCCAAGTAACAAAAGTGCTGCCGTTATGATCACGGCCAACTCCACTTTGAGTAAAGGGCATACGGCCAAATTCGGTTGTAAAAACAAGAAGTGTATCAGCAAACATTCCTCGTGCTTTCAGATCCATTAAAAGCGCAGCAACAGGTTGATCAACTTGCTTAGCGATGGGAGGCAGTTCAGTTGGAATATTGGAATGGTTATCCCAGTTATTCTTGGGGCCGCCCGCACCGCTCCAAACTTGGACAAACCTGACGCCTCGTTCAGCAAACCTTCTGGCCAAGAGGCAATTGCGAGAAAAAGCACCATCAGCGCCGGGCCGGGATGTGCCATAGCGTTCATGAATAAAAGCAGTCTCACGGGAAAGATCGAACACTTCGGGAGCTGCAAGTTGCATCTTTGCTGCAAGCTCATAACTTTCAACGCGTGCTTGAAGTCTAGAATCGCCCAACCGATCTGCAGCAAAGTTTTGATTCATATTATTAAGCAATTTCAATCCATCCACACTTGCTACGGGGGTGATAAATTTACTACTGGCTGGGGGTTGCAGATCTGGAATGGGAGCAGGGGCGGCGGGGTTGACAGGGGTGCCCTGATGAGAAACAGGAAGAAAGCCTGCAGAAAAATTGCCCATGCCGTTGTAAGGTAATCCACGCATATCAGGCATCACGATGAAAGCCGGGAGATCATCGGTCAATCTTCCTAAAGCATAACTGATCCATGATCCTGCGGAAGGAAAGCCTGGCAATAGGAACCCGGTATTTTGAAGATAGCTTGCGGGGCCATGAACATTCGACTTGGATTGCATTGCCATTAAAAACGCCATATCGTCAACATGTTCTGCCATGTGTGGAAAAACATCAGTAACCCAACGGCCTGATTTTCCAAACTGTTTCCATTTGAAAGGAGACTTCATCAAAGGGCCGGGTGTGCCTGTTGCAGTGGCCTTGAGTCCGACATCCACGGTTTGGCCATGGCGCTTTTCCAACTCGGGTTTAAAGTCAAAAGTATCCATCTGGCTCATGCCGCCATTCAGAAAAATCTGAATAACCCTGCGGACTTTAGCCTTATGATGAAGTCCTCCATTAAAAAGAGGATTAGGTTTTTCGGCATCGGTTGAAGCAAGAAGCTGGGACAAGGCAAGCCCGCTAAAACCTGTGCCGAGAAAATTGCGACGATCGAAATTAATGGCAAGCTCCCTTCTAATCAATGAAAAGGAATTCGCTACTGTTAAGCAACACTCTAGAAAAGTTAGCTAATCCATGTTTCTGTGAATAATCGAGCCAAGCAATTTCTTCAGCCGGGGTGGGCAATCGGCAAAGCAATCGCTGTGCAATAAATCGGATTCGTTGCGAAGGTGTTGAACAAGTTTCGGCTAAAGCAGCAAGATGCTCTGCATGGCGCAGGATAAATTTATTGTTCCAAAGAACCAAAGCTTGAGGAGCACTAACCGAGGTTGATCGTACCGGAGCAGACTGTGAAGCATCTGGGCAATCAAGTGCTTCCAGCAAGGGATCTGGTCGAGTGCGAAATATATAACGATATACACTTCGCCTGCGGGCTTCGGGTGCATCTACATCGTAACGATCGTAATCAGCCTCGGGCGTCACATGAATACCAGGCTTCATAATAAAATGTTTAATAGGTGGTCCAAACATGGAGTCATCCAATCTACCACTGGCAAGAAGAACGGTATCGCGCAAAGTTTCAGCATCAAGCCTGCTGCGGTTCATGCGCCACAACAATCTGTTATCTGCATCCTTGGCAAATGCGATTGGATCGTGCTGAACTGCCTGCCTGAAAGTACTACTGGTTAAAATCAGCCGATGAAGATTTTTAAAAGATCCACCTGTATTAATAAAATCTGCAGCCAGCCAATCGAGAAGTTCAGGATGAGAAGGAATGCCCCCCATTTTTCCAAAATCATTAGGAGTATCAACGATGCCTTTGCCAAAATGGTAGTGCCAGATGCGATTAACAATAACGCGCCAAGTAAGCATATTTGCAGGATTAGCGAGCCAATCCGCAAGGGCAATTCTGCGCTGGCCTTCATCATTTAAATCACGGATTTGAAAATCCGCCTTCAACCCTGGTACAGCCATAACCGCACCGGGTGCAACAAGTGCGCCTGGCTTTGAAATCTCACCACGGGTTAGAACATTAATTGGGCGTGGGGTAAGGGCGGGACGAAAACTTCCCTCCGGTGTGTACTGATTGGTTCCACAGTAGACCATTGATTGAGGAGGCAACATTACCAACTCTTTTCCAATTCGATTTTCCCAAAGCCATTGCGCAACTTCAGCCCGATGGGGATCAGTTCGTTTTTCTTGAAGTGTTTCTAAAATCGTAGAGATATTAGCAGGAATGATTTTGTTGGCATCGTTTACAGAAACGGCGGTGGTCAACGCCAGACGGAATCTACCTATCAAGTGCATACGGCCATGCAACTGATCAAGTTCAACATTAACGACAGATCCCTCTTCAAACCCAACAGGTTTTTCAAATTCAAAAACCGCTTGGTGAGGTTTACCTTCTTCAGGATGTATTCCCCATGCTGTTTCAGGGTTGCCATCGATGGTTCGAATAATCCCCCAACCCTCCTGATTAAAATCAGCAGTTGCAGACTTTAACTTTACTAAAATTGATTTGTCTGGTTTGCCCTTGGGATGAATACGAACTCTAACTTCTGAAAGATGCAAGTTGCCATTGATGGCACGCCCGGGGCCTTTAAAAGGCAAGTTTGCATCAGTTAAAACTTCAAGCCTTAAACCAGTAAGGGAAATTTTCGGAGTGGAAAGAGTCACCGAGTAGGTATCTTTTTCGGGTGAAACACCAGAGGCAACAATCGAGTTATCTGTTAGAAGCTGTAAAGATGAACCATTCTTCGAAACAAACAATTCTGGTTTCAAAATGAACCAAGAGCCTGATCCATTGCGCCAATCTTTTTCAAAGTTTGCAACCTCGTTTTGTATTTCTTTGGAAAGAAGGCGGGGATCCACCCTACCCTTTAATCCGCGAACCATTTGCAAATCTGATTGCAAAGATGATCGCTTTTTTACAACAACAGGATCGGCGTCATAAGCTCGTTGCGCTTTATCAATTCCTGCAAAAACCGCTTGAAGGGAATAATAATCGGCCTGAGTTATTGGGTCGAATTTATGATCATGACAACGGGCGCAGTGAACAGTTAGACCTGCAAATGTAGTCATGGTCGAAGCAACAATGTCATCCCGATCGAGATTTCGTGCGATCTGGCGGTCAATGGAATTCTCGTTTATGTCTCGAAGTCCGCTTTCATCCCAAGGGCCTGCTGCAAGAAATCCGGTAGCAACCACTGCCATGGGATCTTCAGGATATAAAACATCACCTGCGATTTGTTCCCTAAGAAAACGGCCATACAGTTTATCATCATTAAATGATCGAATCAGATAATCACGATAAGGCCAGGCATTAGGCCGAAAACGATCCTGATCTTGCCCGTGTGAATCTGCGTAGTGAGCGACATCAAGCCAATGCCTGGCCCAGCGTTCGCCATATCGGGTGGATGCAAGCAATCGATCGACCAACTTTTCATACGCATTGGGATCAGCGTCATTAAGAAACGCAAGCAATTCAGAAGGAGTTGGAGGAAGGCCGGTAAGGTTGATAAAAAGCCTTCGGGCAAGGATTCGTTTATCAGCCTCTGGTGATGGCTTTAAACCATTCGCTCGAAGTTTATCAAGAATGAATAAATCAATTGGATTTCGAACCCATGGAATAGCTTCTTTTGGTTGCAGAGGAACCGAAGGACTTTTAATTGGAACAAAAGACCATCCGCCAAGACTCTCGGTGACTGATTTAGAATTAACAATTTCCGAAGGTATAATGGCGCCTTGAATGATCCATGAAAGTAGTTTTTGAATTTGAATCGCAGTCAACGCATCGCCTTTAGGCGGCATTCGCTCAAAATCTTTAGCACCCTTAACATGAAGGATAATCGAGCTTTCTTCAGGTGTTTTCAGATTAATAATCGGCCCGGATAAGCCTCCCTTTTTAATCCCCATAGGTGTATCCAACCTAAGGCTACCACGCTGTTTCGCAGAATCGTGACACTCAAAGCATCGCGCCTTAAGAATAGGTTGCACATCGAGGGGGAAATTAATTTTCGGCAGATTCGCAACAGGTTCATCAAAAGAAAAAACTGCAGAGGAGAAGAAAAAGTTTAGGAGAAAAACAATCGCACCGGCAAAAAAAGACCGACTAATGAAACAGAAGTCGGAATTGCAATAACTCATAGTGTTCCTTAAAACCAACAAAAAAACCTGAACTTATAAACGGCTATTTAGAGAACAAAAAATGCGACCTTAGGCAGAGATCTCTTAATTTGCAAATATTTAGCGGGCAAAACATCACCAATCCAACAGCAAATCTCAAGAACTTAAGTTTACCTTTGGTAAGGGTCGTGTCAAGGATGGAATCATTGAAAGGGAATGGGAACGAATAGGTATCAAAAAAAAACGCCAACAATCGTAATGACTGTTGGCGCAGTATTTAAACTATGCTGTTTCCACTAGGGAAACAGAAAGTTCTAGCGATTCCTAAGATTTGCAAGGAAACCGCTGGTGGTGCGGTTGCCAAGCTTTTCGCTGATGCGATCGGAAAACTTAGGGGCATCAGAATCACGGCGAAAACGGCCAAGAGCACGCTTTTCTTCAACAACAGTTGTTGTGGTCTTAGCTTCGGGAACAACTTTAGCTGCGGGTGCAGCCTTTTCTTGTGCGAAAGCTGGCAGGGTCATAGCTGCAAAGGTGAAAGCCAAAACATAAAACTTCTTCATATCTGCTCCTTGAAAATGAAATCCTTAAATTCCTACTGCTTAATATGACTGACCCTAAACAAGAATCAGAAAATATCACACAGAAGGAAAACCGGGTAAACTTAGATCGAAGTATCATTCGTGAAAACTTCAGAACAATCTACACTACCCAATTCCAACAATTGGAGAGTCTAACAGGTAAATCAAAAAATTAAACAATAAAATAATAATTTTTTTCGCCCACCGAGAACAAGTTAAATACCTGAGTTCGGGGTAGTTTATTTATGATTTTCAACAAATTCTAAACCTCAACACATTATCGTACTTTACGCTTAGAGGTAAACTTTTCCTCATTGCCTGCAGCATCAACGGCCTTAGCTTCAACCACTTCCCCAGAAGCCAGATCACCCAACAAGATTTTCCAAGTGGTAAAACCGGGAGTCAGCATGGTTGCTTCCTTACCATTGACCAAAACTTTTACGACCGTGCCATTATCCGAGGCAACACCTTCCACCAAAACTTTACCGCCCTCTTTATGAATTCGGGTAATAACCGAAAATGGTGGCAGATCATCAACAAGCTTGGGGAAGTTCGGAAATTGTACATCCGTGACTTCTTTAGCCTGGGATTCATCCCCCGTGAAGAAGCTTACCTTTTTAAAATCTTTCTCATTCGATTTATAATCCTGAGTACGAGTGCTGGCTACTAATGCAGTCTTGCCCACACCAAACCAATCATGAACATAAACATCAACGCCATGGGGGAACTCGGGTTTTAATCTGGGTCCACCGCCAAGGTTAACAACAGCTCTAGCGCCACTTTTATCATTCCAATTGACGACCTTCAAATTTTTGAAGTGCGATTGCGCTTTTCCAGTAGGGTTTTGATCGGAAATCTGAATTAACGGCATACCCCCAGATCTACAGTCATCAAAGGTAAGCCCATCCACTGCAAGCAAACCATATTGAACACCAAGATCATCATGACCACGATTAAAAGGCTCGGTGTTGGTTTTACTAATGGAAACATTTTTGTAAAAGTGATTATCAAAATTGGGATGGTAAACACCATAAGAAGCCTGATGAATATCAAGATTTTCAACCACAAGGGAAGGAACCTGAGGCCTGAAAGCATAGTGGATGTCCCAGATTTTCAAGTTGCGCACCACAAAAGGATGGCTGATATCCGGCCCCACTCGGTTAACACCCTCGCCAAGGTTAACGCCATAAAGCCCATGGCTACTATGAACCTCGTTGCCATCAAATTTAACAAATGGAAGGGTTCGTATATCAGTGGTTTTGTAGGTACCATCAGGTTGCAGTATATTGAAATCGAGCTTCAAAGAACTAGTTTGAGTTGCTTCATATCTGAAACCATAAAGCCCGCACTCTGCAGCAATATTATTGGTAAAGGTATTAAGACTATTGGCCCACCAAAACCCAGCGCCTTCATTTTGATCAAAGCCCAAAACCTGCTTGGGAAGTCTCTTCCCCGCTTTCGCCATGATTGCAAGATTGCGATCAAGAATATTATTCACTTCCGTGCCATCTTCCAGAAAGAACCCATGACCAATACTTTGATAGCCCACATTATCGTGAACATAAAGATAGTTGGTTCCATGAATGGTAACCCAACGATTATGGCTATCCCAAATCGAATTACCTTTAAGGAATCCACCACGCATGGTCTCGCCTGCAAGATGAAAATGAATGCTGTAACGACCAAGGGTGTTTTTTTTGCCCAAGTGTCTGAATTCGGTATAGGCAAGCGAACCTGTTGAATCTCGGTGATACATGGTATGGCCTCGTTCGCCATCGGGGTTTGCAGATTCAATCACTATATTTCGACTAAGGTTAGCAACTTCAGCGCGATAATTTCCCTCACCCGAATGATTCATAGTAAGCGGGGTGTCAATCGTAATTTCTTGGCCTTTGATGGCAGAGATGATGCGCTCTTCTGAATCAGATTTGTCTTTTTTTAAGCCATGGGTTCGTGAACCTGTGACTACTATTTTGTCGCCCACTTTCCAACCATTAATGCCCTCTGCAACATTTAGGGTTTTATCATCAACAACTGCATTTTTCGCCAACTTGACCCATGATCGGTCGAGAATTGCGCCATGGGTTTCCCATCGGCCTCCGCAACAAACAATCGCGGGGCAGGAATCTTTCTTCATGCCTTCTTGATAATGAAGGCGAATGATTGCTTTTTTATCTGCATGAACAGGGTTGGATGCGTTACCAATTTCAAACACAGGCATATTGGCAACTTTATCTGGGGCAACAAAATGCCCATCACATTCAAAACCTTCTTCGCTGTATTCCTCGCCTGGTTGAACCCGGATCAGGCCGATTTCAAGGCGGGTATCTTTAGTTGGGTCGAATCTCAATTCTCCGCCAATTTGCATACCACGAATTATTTCTGTTGAAGCAACATCATAAAGCACCTTGTGCCCGGGTCGGATAATTACTTTATCGCCTGCCTTGGGTATTTTTTTTGATTCCCAAGTTGCGGGATCAGACCAGACGCCACTTTTTATGGTGCGTACTGGAACGGTATCTGCCCCCGGCAAAAACGAAACAGAGAAAATCGCAGCGATATAAAGTGAATTCATAAGACATTCCAGTAAATACAAAAGGTGGGAGTTAATTATCTATCTCAAAATAATTATGGCACAATACCCCAATAGTTTAAACACTAAACTTTCACTCTAGAGGTAAAAACCACATGAAAGCATTCCATCAAATATCAAGAATCTTTTTGCTAGTTTTAATTTGCATGGGCTTCTCTGGTGCAAGCGTCATTTTCAGCCAAAGTACTGTAGAAATCGCCAAAACTCTTTCAATCATTGATCCCACGGTAGCCAAGGATAAGTTTCAGGAAGTATTTAATAACCAAGATTGGGAAGAAGTAAGAAATCAAATTAAAGGTGCAAATGCAAAAAGTAGTGCTGAGTGGAAAAGTATTACAACAAAAGAAGGTTGGGAGAAGTATTCGCATCTAAAGCTTGCGCAATTAAAAACATCGCTCGGAAAATTCCCAGAGGAAACAACCCAACTAAATTACAAGGTATTAAAGTCAATCCCAAGGGATGGGTATACCATTGAATGCATTGCATATGAAAGCAGATCCGGGTTCTGGGTTACAGCAAATCTATACCGCCCTAAAAATGCAACCCAAGCGCAGCCCGGCATAATCATCTGCCCTGCGCATCACACTCCTAAAGAAAACAAAGAATTACAAGAGATGGGAGGCATCTGGTCCCGGGCTGGATGCATGGTTTTGGTGTTGGATAATCTTGGTCATGGTGAAAGAAGGCAGCACCCATTTGAGAGCGCAGATTCCTACCCCAAGCCCTTTCGCTCAAGCCGTCAGGATTATTTTTTTCGTTACGACCTTGGTGTTCAATTACAACTTCTTGAAGAAAGCCTGATGGGTTGGATGTATTGGGATATTCACCGTGGTGTGGATCTTTTACTGGCACAAAAAGGCATAGCCAAGGATAAGATCATTTTGTTGGGCGCAGTTGCAGGTGGAGGCGACCCAGCAGCAGTAGCAGGAGCGCTTGATAAAAGAATTGCGGTGGTGGTTCCATTTAATTTTGGAGGCCCCCAACCTGAAACCAAGTACCCGCTTCCATCAGATGCAGAAACCACTTTTAATTATGCAGGTGGAGGCAGTTGGGAATCGACAAGAAATTTACGCTTATCAGCAAAAGATGGTTTTCTCCCTTGGGTAATTGTTGGCTCTATCGCACCCAGAAAGTTAATCTATGGTCACGAATTTTCGTGGGATCAAGAAAATGACCCCGTATGGAAGCGCCTGCAAAAAATTCATCAACTTCATGGAACAACAGATTCCCTTGGATTTACAACAGGCAGGGGAAGTGTGAAAGGCTCTTCGCCAGAAGATTCTCACTGCACCCATATTGGCAGAACACATAGGCAAAACATTCATGTGTTATTAGAAAAATGGCTCGATATCAAGGATGTTAAAGATACGCCTCTAGAAAGCCTAGCTGCCGTAACTCTGAAATGCCTCGAAACAAAAATAGCAAAAGATGAGTGCCCCGTTAAAATTCAAGCTCATCTTGAAAAGCTTGCCCAAAACCAGATTGATGATGCTTTTAAAAAATATCCCACACCCATGACAAATGAAACTCTTGCATCATTCAAGAAAGATTGGGCTAATAAACTCGGGGCGATCGAATCAGCCATGGTTGCTGAAGTTGTCAGCAGAGAAAACACAATCTCTGAAAACATTTCAATTACTAAAGCGCTGCTCAAGACCGAAAAAGAACATCATGTACCATTGATTCTTCTTAAGCGAGCGAACATTAAAGCCCCATCAAATAAGATTGCAATCATGATTTCTCAAGGCGGAAAAAAGAGCTTGCTCGAAAACCGCTCATCGCAAATTGCAGCACTTTTACAAGAAGGGTTTACAGTATGCCTGCCTGATCTAAGGGGCACGGGAGAGTTAAAAACAGGAACTTCCCGAGGGCGAAACAGTAGCGCAACTTCGCTATCCTCTTCTTTAATGATGACGGGCGATCTGCGAATCACAGGCCAACTGCGCGATCTTCAATCAGTTTTCGCATGGCTCAAAAAAGAATCATCCCATCCTTCACCGCAGTTTCTACTGTGGGGAGACTCGCCTTTTAAAACAATCCCCCACAACACTAATTTCAATCTCCCCCGCGATGATGATTCCATCCTTCCCATGCAACCAGAACCTCTTGGCGGTATGCTAACTCTGCTCTTTGCACTATTCAACGATGAGGTTAAAGCAATCACCATCCAAGGGGGATTAACATCCTACGCTTCCACTTTGAATCATCATCTGGTGCAGCTTCCGCATGAAACTGTAATTCCTGGCATATTTAATATGGGGGATATTTCTTTACTAATCAACGCACTTGGGTCACGCACGATGTTTCTTAATCAAATGGTGGATGGATTAAACCGCGAAGTTGCAGAAACGAAACTAGAACAACTCATTATGAATAATGCGAAAGAAAGAAAGCTGCCCAATAATATCCATCTTGAAGAAGTGAACCTTAAAACAATTCTTAAAAGCCTTGCAACAAACTAAAGCATTTGAAATGTAGACTCACCCAACGCAGTGTGGGAGGGTAAATAGAATTTTATACAATACAACCCATATCAATGAATTGATTGGAGAGATAAGAAATTGAATGTAAAACACAAGGCGGATGTGGCGCTATTAACGGATCGCAGGTATGAATCCATGGCGGCTTTACCGGGCGATTGGTACCTCGGCAATATCCTTGAAGATGATGGGTTGCTTCAAAAGGCACTGGAAAAACAAGGGATCTCATCTGCAAGGGTGGACTGGGCTCGTAAGGATGTAGATTGGTCGCAGTACAAGTGCGTAGTTTTTCGCACCACATGGGATTACTTCGACCGCTTTGAAGAATTCTCTCGATGGCTTGACGCTGTCAGCAAGCAGACCAAATTATGCAACCCATGCTCCATGATCAAATGGAACATGGATAAGCACTACCTCAAAGATCTTGAATTAAAAGGGATTCCTGTAACACCATCACGATTTGTAGAAAAAGGAAGCACATTAAACATGGAGGATGAGATTTTAAAATCGGGGTGGCATGAATTAGTGATCAAGCCTTGTGTATCTGGAGCTGCGAGGCACACTTACCGAGTAAATAAGTTGAATGCCAAAGTAATCGAGAGAGTAGTTAATGAACTTCTAACGCATGAATCGTTTGTGTATCAACCTTTTTTGGAAAGTGTTCTAACCCAGGGTGAGGATGCGCTGATGCTTTTTGATGGGAAGTTTTCCCATGCGATTCGCAAGCTTGCAAAGCCTGGGGATTTTCGGGTTCAAGATGATCATGGTGGAACCGTGCATGATTACCAGCCCGATGCCGAACAAATTGAGTTTGCAGAAAAAGCGATGGCTGTTTGTAGCACCCTTCCAAGCTATGGCAGAGTAGATACAGTGCGGGATAATCAAGGAAAATTAGCCTTGATGGAGCTGGAAATGATCGAACCTGAATTGTGGTTACGCAAGCATCCCCCTTCTGCAAAGCTGTTTGCAGAATCAATTGCAAGAGTCATTAGGGGATAAGGTTCTTGGTTTTCTTCGTCTTTATCTGGCTAAAGTGATCAGTTTATGTCATTATCTAGTACTAGATACCTACCTGATTTTGGGGATGATACATGACCTTATCCAAACACAATCACGATCATTCGTTTAAGTTTCTCAATCCGTTGGAAAGAGAAGGATTAGTTTTTTCGAATCGCAGAAACTTTATCAAGGCAGGCATTGCTGGAATGGGCGGACTGACTTTGCCCGGGTTGCTAAGGCAAAGGGCGGATGCGGCGAATGCAGGAAAATCATTACCCGGAAAGAAAGCAGTGATTCTTTTATGGATGGCGGGGGGCCCTAGCCAGATTGATAGTTGGGATCCGAAGCCCGATCGCCCGTTACAAAATCGTGGGCCTTTCGCAACCATCCCCACTGCGATTCCAGGCGTGCGCTTTTGCGAACAT
The DNA here is from genome assembly GCA_945897965.1 of Candidatus Kuenenia stuttgartensis. Classification (GTDB taxonomy): domain Bacteria; phylum Planctomycetota; class Planctomycetia; order Gemmatales; family Gemmataceae; genus UBA969. The sequence continues at coordinate 18,084 of CAMDHK010000029.1, forward strand.
ATTCCTAAACAAGCTGCAATGATGGATAAAATCACCATCATCAGATCGGTTGATGCACAGGGCAGCAATCACGAACCTAATACCGTGTTTCAGACCGGCAACCGCGAAGCAGAACCCCGTTCCAACAATCTGGCTAAATATTACCCTGCAATTGCCTCGATCATCGCCAAGCATCATGGTTCCAATCATCCTGCAATGCCTCCTTATGTTTCTTTTTCAAAAGGTAGAAGCCATGTTGCATATGCGGGGTACTTAGGAAAGCAGTACGATCCATTTCCTGGAGACAAGGCAACGAAACTTCCGATATACGATTCGGTTGGTGTTGATTCGGGAAAAATTAGCGAAGGCGATTTGTTCAAGCTGCCTAAAGAAGTAGATCTTACGCGCATTGGCGATCGGACTACGCTTCTTAAGAAGTTTGATGTACTACGAAGGGAAATGGATAACAGCGGAAACTTTGATGCGATGGATCGATTTGGGCAGCAGGCAATGGAGATCGTTGCAGGGGCTAAGGCCCGTGATGCCTTTGATCTTTCCCGCGAGCCTGAGCGCACCCGTGAAAAGTATGGCAAGCATCTTTGGTTTCAGCAGGCATTGCTTGCGCGCAGATTAGTCGAAGCGGGGGTCAGCTTTGTTACTTTAGATCTTAGTTACCATACTGCATCGGGGACATGGGATACGCATGGTGATAACATCCCGCCTTATGGTGGTATTAGTAAAGGTTTGAAGCCTTTGCTACCCTTGTTTGATCATCTTTTCACGACTTTGATTCAAGATCTTGAGCAGAGGGGCTTAATTGATGATGTATTGGTGGTTGCGATGGGAGAATTTGGCAGAACGCCACAAATGGGAACTCAGGGAAGCACGGATGGGCGCAATCATTGGCCAAAAATCATGTCAATGGCCCTTGCAGGAGGGGGATTGAAACATGGTCAGGTTATTGGGGCATCAGAGGCGGATGGCGGCACGATTAAAGAGCGCCCAGTGCTTCCGGGCGACCTTGCTGCCACTATTTACCAGCATATGCAAGTACCTTTAGATGCAACTTATCTTGATCCGAGTGGCAGGCCCCGATTTATCCTAGACCACGGACAACCCATCCAAGAATTGTTTTAATTATTATTCTTTGAGCACTTTTAACTTGAAGAAACACCTCTTTTATTGAAAATAGTTATGGTAGTTTCTCAAGAGTTAATTTCATGAGTTCGGCATCTTCGGGCAAAGATCAAAAGGTATCCAAAGAATGGACACCCCGCATGTGGCAGGGTTGTATCTTTCATTCTTGGATCCGGATGCTTGCCAAAAACCACTTCCTCATGCATCCCAGCAAGCTTTATATTGGCTGCAATATTACTGCTATCAGCACGCTTCATTTAGGGCTAAGGTTGTTGCAAAAAGGGTTGTACGGCACAATTCCCGAGAATACGCAACTCAAACAGCCGCCTGTTTTTATCATTGGGCATTGGCGAACCGGTACCACTCTGCTGCATGAACTACTAATCTTAGATCCTAGGCATAATTTCCCAAATACTTATCAATGCCTAGAGCCAAATCATTTTCTTTTGACTGAAAAGTTTTTCAAAAGTTATTTCAATTTTCTACTGCCATCACGCAGACCAATGGACAACATGGAAGCCGGTTGGGATAAGCCCCAGGAAGATGAATTCGCCCTTTGCATGATGGGCCAACCTTCGCCCTATCTTGATGTAGCATTCCCCAATAATCGGCCAATCGATAAGGATGCTTTTGAAATAGATAGTTTGCCAAAGCATAAAAGAGAGGGATGGAAGCAGGATTTTAAGCGTTTTCTTTCTGAATTGACTTACAACGACAGCCGTAGGTTGGTGCTTAAATCCCCCACCCATACCGCTAGGATTCGAACTTTATTAGAGTTATTTCCTGATGCACGGTTCATTCATATCGTGCGTGATCCGTATGTGGTTTTCCCCTCGACCGTGAACTTGTGGAAATCGCTTTATGATACGCATGGCATGCAAACTCCCAATTATAAGGGCATAGAGGAGAAGGTTCTTTCGGAATTTAATATTCTGTACAACTGTGTGGATAGGGATAAATCGCTGCTAAAACCCAATCGATTTATTGAATTACGCTACGAAGATTTGATCCAAAACCCCTTTCCCATAATCGAAAATATGTATCAACAATTGGAACTAGGCGACTTTTCGATGGCAGCCCCGCATGTTCAACGCTATCTTGATAATCGGAAAGATTACAAAACCAACAAGTACAAGCCCCTAGAGCCACGCTTGCTTGAATTGATCAACGAGCGCTGGGGCAAGGTTATCGATCGCTATGGCTACCCACGAAGGGAAGCAGGGGCATCTTTGTTGATGTAGTTTCTTTTTGGTTTTAATTATTACTCAAGTGAATAGGGGATTTTATAATGGGTCGAACGGTAACTTTTAAGAATGAAGCAAAAAATTTGGTAGGCGCAGAAATCAAAGTGGGTGATAAGGCCCCAGATTTTAGCTGCTTAATTGGCCTTGATGTGAACACTTTGGCCCACACTGGAGCAAAGCCAAGATTGTTTAGCGTAGTTCCATCTTTGGACACAGGCGTTTGCAGCATGCAGACCAAAAAATTCGAATCAGAGTTGGCAGATGTAAATGATAAAGTCTCCACTTACACAGTAAGCTTGGACCTTCCTTTTGCCCAGAAGCGTTTTTGTGGTGCAGAAGGTATCAGCCATATGCAAACTCTTTCGGATTGCCATAATCATTCTTTTGGCAAGAATTATGGTGTTTTGTTGGAAGGACTGCCTTTACCTTTGTTAACCCGAGCAGTTTTTGTGGTCGACGCCCACGGCAAAGTGGTACACGCAGAGTATGTGCCTGAAGTAACCAATCATCCAAACTATGATGCAGCAATTGCAGCACTTAAAAAGTGTTTGTAACTATATTGCTTATAAGGGTTTAGAGCTAAAGCACCTAGGTTTTCTGGGTGCTTTTAGTTTTTTAGAGTGGGTTAAAGCGGGTAAAGGTTATGGCCTTTGGCAGAGCAAAGGGATTATTCCTGTAATACCAATTATTCCAGCTCACGAGATATCTATTTGATCTGATCGCAAAGCATTTTTGTTGCGCCGGTTTTAAACTCGATTAACTTGAGTAAATCGGAAAAAAATAGGTAAAAAAGTCATGATTGATTATGACTTTAAGGGTTTGGCAAAGTAGCCCCTCCTATAATGAAATGGTTTTTGAAGTTGGTTATTTGGAGATTACGATGATGTTAAATTTGCGCTCAAAGATTGCTTTTTCAACGCTGGCATTCCTAGCACTTGGGCAAAACCCCGCTTCCGCTGCTTGGAATAATGTTTATCAAGTAAGCTGCAATACCGCCAAGGCGACCAATTCAACCTCGAATTATCAACCTGCGCCAACCCCTTGCAATCTGCCCGGTTGCACCCAACAAATTTGCCAACAGCAAAATTGCGCCACCCGCTATGTGCAAAAATTCTACTACGAACCCGTAACCTCCTACGAATCTACCTCGTACTACGAACCTGTAACTTCCTACAAAACCAGCTATTACTACGAACCCGTTACTTCCTACAAAACCAGCTATTACTACGATCCTTCCCAGTGTGGTTATCAGCAGATGGCAACACCAGTTACCAGCTATCAGTTGAAGGCCCAAAATTGCCCTGTAAATTCCTACATGCTCAGAACCGCTTTAAAGCCTGTGACAAGCTATAAACAATCTTATTATTACGAGCCACAAACCACTTGCTGCAATACTTCCGTGGGTGTACCTGTAATGCCCCAAGTTGCAGCCCCCTGCACCACTCCTGCAGCACCTGTGCCAAATCCTAATATTGCACCAGGCGTAAATGAACAACGCGCAACGCCTTCCCCTGCACCCGCAGCAGTAGCCCCCGGTATCAACGAAAATAGGGAACTTGCTCCTAATCCCACCAACAGCAGTAGATCTTCTGTAATCCCCGGAAAAACTGTTTCCCCGGTTATGCCTGCTCCCCAGGTTCCTTCTTCTGTTAGGTTGGATCGCATTGTTTCCTTAAAGGCAGCTTCCAATCTTCAAGGCAGCGTGGTTACCGCAAATCATCTTCCTGCCAATAACGCAAAGCTTTTTCTGGTTCACGAAACTGTGCGCGGATTAAAAGTAAATGTTACCACCGATGCCAATGGCATGTTTTCCACTACTGTTGAACCCGGCAACTGGTTGGTTTATCTTGCTGATGTTGATGGCAGAGCTGTTTTCCAAAAGCAGATCGAAGTGAAATCCTCCGAACTTCAGACGATGAAGCTAGTAAGCCGTTAATTTTTTCATCGATAGTTCAATCAAATGCAGGGTGAAAGCCCTGCATTTGTTCGTTTACACCTTCCTGTTTTACCTAGTTTTACAACTTTTGTGTTAAGCTGTTCCGATTATAATAATTGTAAATATTGTGCCTATACCTTCGCATGGTAGGGTAGTTCTATTTGGTACCTTTCATTTAATTATTCTCCCTTTATGGATCGATATGAATATTACGCAAGTACATGGATGTGTTTGCCAAAGGTAGGAATAAAATTTGCTCTCCTAATTTTATTCTGCTCCCTACTTTTAGTAGAATCTGTTTTGATACCGTAAGGATTACGAGAGGAATTTATCATGTGGACATCTTTATTTGTTAGTGGATTATTAGCAACTGCGCAAACCCCGCTAGAAAAACTAGCGATTCCAGTTGCCCCTGTTTCTGTTGTTCAAGCCCCAGCAGCTCCTAAAAGCGCAGCTCCTATGGCTCCTTTAGCCCCTGGCCAACAGCCCATGGCTGAAGAAAAGAAAGAAGAAGAAAAACAAGAAGAAGCAGCCCAAAAGTTTCTGCTTATGAAGCTTCTTGATGGCCGTACCGGTGGCGAATTCCTTGATAAATCAGGGATCACCATCAAAGGTTATGCAGATATGAACTATACTGCATCCACTGCCAAGGGTGTAAACCTTCCAATGGCGATGAACTATAAAGCCAACCAGTTCTTGCTTGAACAGAACTCGATCATCATCGAGAAAGCTGTTGATACCAAAGCCAATGAAAGAACTTGGGGCTTTACGATGATGGGTCTTCTTCCAGGTAGCGATTATCGCTTCACCTTGCAGAACAACCTTATGGATAGCCAGCTTACCGACAATAACGGACAGCCAAACACTTATGGTGTTGATGCTCCCCAGTTCTTTGTCGAAACCTACAATCCTAACCTTTTAAAAGGTGTGGACACCAAGGTAGGCCGCTTCTATACCATCCTATTCAACGAAAGTATCGACCCCACCCAGAATAAACTGGTGAGTCGCGCACTTACTTTCATGAATAATCCTTTCACCCACACCGGTGTTCTTACTGCATCCAAATTGGATGATCGTTGGACAATGTACAACGGTTTGACATGTGGTGCAGACGTGTTCTTTGGACCTTCAGGCAAAGCTTCCTACCTTGGTGGTTTGAAGTGGGAATCTGAAGACGCTGGAACAAACTTCAGCTTGAACACCCAGCTTACCGACCCTAGCTTCAACCAGACCCAAGGTACTGCCAACACTTATGATGTGTTTGAAATTCAGTTCAACCACAAGATCAATGATAAGTGGTCTTATACCTCAGATACCATGTACTCCTTCATCAACAACTGGGATTCGAACGCTTTTGGTACCACGATTACTGATAGGGACGAAGCCAACCCAATAGCTTACAAAGGTTGGGCCAACTGGTACGGCTTTGTCAACTACTTGACTTACAATGTAACTGACAAGCTTTCTACCACCAGTCGTGTTGAATTCTTTAAGGATACCGAAGGCGTTAGAACTGGCTTCACCGGCCTCTACACCACCCTTACCCAAGGTATCACCTACAAAATGTACGAAGATCAATTGTGGGTTCGTCCAGAGTTCAGGTATGACAATAACTCCGTCTCGAAGGCTTACAACAACGATGGAACCCCATCTAATGGTTTGTTCACCTTCGCAATCGATGTGATCTTACGATACTAACATCGAAAGTGTGAGTAGTAAAAAGCAAGAGGCTCGGGGAAACCCGGGCCTCTTGTCTTTATTTATTCAGATGGTTTCAATTACTTCAGGTTGGCCTGAATGGTATCAAGAACAAATCATAACCCCTCAGATTTTCCCACCCTAACAACAGATTTGCAAAGTTATCCCAATTACAATCTTAGTTGCTTTAATTCGATTCATCCATCTGTATGGTCGATAAGAAGTATAGGAATATCCTCCTTACTTTGTTTTTACATGTTGTTAAATAATTTAAGGCTGCGGAAGGGCGGTTGTCTTGTTGCTATCTTTGTTCATCACCGGATTATTAGCAACTGCGCAAACCCCTTTGGAAAATCCTGCACTTCCAGTTACTCCTGCTCCCATGGTTCCAGCGCCTAGTAGTGCAACCCCCGTGGCTGAAGAAAAGCAAGAAGAAGCCCAAAAGTTCTTCTTAATGAAGATTCTTGAAGGCCGTTCCGATGGCGAGTTCCTTGATAAATCAGGGATCACCATCAAAGGTTATGCAGATATGAACTATACTGCATCTACTGCCAAGGGTTCAAACCTTCCAATGGCGATGAACTATAAAGCCAACCAGTTCTTGCTCGAACAAAACTCGATTATCATTGAGAAAGCTGTTGATACCAAAGCCAAGGAAATGACCTGGGGGTTTACCGTAATGGGCATTCTTCCTGGCAGTGATTATCAATTCACCGTGCAAAACAACCTTATGGATAGCCAGCTTACTGACAATAACGGGCAGCCTAATACCTATGGCGTTGATGCTCCCCAGTTTTTTGTCGAAACCTACAATCCTAACTTTGCTAAAGGTTTGGATACGAAGGTGGGCCGTTTTTATACCATCCTATTCAACGAAAGCATCGACCCCACCCAGAATAAACTAGTGAGCCGCGCACTTACTTTCATGAATAATCCTTTCACCCACACCGGTGTTCTTACTTCAACCAAATTGGATGATCGTTGGACTATGTACAACGGTTTAACATGCGGCGCAGATGTGTTCTTTGGACCTTCAGGCAAAGCCTCTTATCTTGGCGGTTTGACTTGGGCATCGGAAGACGATGGAACCAACTTCAGTTTCTACACTCAGCTTACCGACCCAAGTTTCAATAGTTCACAAGGTACTGCCAACAGTTTTGATGTGTTTGAAATCCTGTTCAATCACAAGATCAATGATAAATGGTCTTTCACTTCGGATACCATGTATTCCTTCATCAACAATTACAATTCGGCTGTCGCAAAAATCCCGCTTATTTCAACCATTGTTAATGGTAATCAACCCCCGACGAATTACCAAGGTTGGGCTAACTGGTA
>CAMDHK010000030.1 GCA_945897965.1 Candidatus Kuenenia stuttgartensis
CAATCACTAGTTGTACCAACACTTCGAATCCTTCCGTGATGCTTGCAGCTGGCTTGGTTGCGAAGAAAGCGGTAGCCAAAGGCTTGCAAACAAAACCTTGGGTGAAGACAAGTTTGGCGCCCGGTTCCAAGGTGGTCACAGATTATCTAGTGGAAGCGGATGTGATGAATGACCTTGATAAACTGCGCTTTAATCTTGTGGGTTATGGTTGCACGACTTGTATAGGAAACAGCGGGCCATTGCCTGCGCCTGTTACTAAGGGTATTGAAGAAGGCCAGCTTATTGTGGCTGCGGTGTTAAGCGGGAATCGAAATTTCGAGGGCAGGGTACATCCTGAAGTGCGTGCCAACTATCTGGCTTCCCCTCCTCTTGTTGTGGCTTATGCAATCGCAGGCAGAACCGATATTGATTTCGCAACAGAGCCCGTAGGCAATGGCAGCGATGGCAAGCCTGTGTTTTTAAAAGACATCTGGCCCACCACAAAAGAAATTCATGAGGCTGTCGCCAAGTGCGTTAAGCCTGAGATGTTCACCAAAGAATATAGCGAAGTGTTCAAGGGTGATCCAGCTTGGCAGGAGCTTCCTGTTCCTACTGGTAATCAGTATGCCTGGGATGCAAACTCCACTTATGTGAAGCACCCACCTTACTTCGAAAACATGCCTCGTAATCCCAATGCGATTGCAGATTTAAACGCTGTGCGCGTTCTTGCGGTTCTGGGTGATAGTATCACCACCGATCATATTTCCCCTGCGGGAAATATCAAGAAAGACAGCCCTGCTGGTAAGTATTTGCAAGAGCGAGGCGTGGCGTCTGCAGACTTCAACAGTTATGGTGCACGCAGGGGCAATCATGAAGTGATGGTACGAGGCACCTTTGCCAACATTCGCTTGAAGAACATTCTTGCGCCTGGTACGGAGGGGGGGTTCACAAGGCATCTTCCTTCTGGGGAAGGGATGTCGATATTTGATGCCTCGGTTAAATATCACGCAGAGAAAGTGCCGTTAGCAATTCTTGCGGGTAAGGAGTATGGCTCGGGTAGTTCGCGTGATTGGGCTGCCAAGGGGCCTGCTTTGCTGGGTGTAAGGGTCGTGATAGCAGAAAGTTACGAGCGTATACATCGTAGCAATCTGGTAGGCATGGGAATACTTCCCCTGCAGTTTGAAGCGGGCAATACTTCAGCTTCTCTTGGCCTTACTGGCGAAGAGGTTTTTGAAATCACCGGCCTTGCTTCTCTATTAGAAGCTTCTGATTATGCTCCTGGTAAAACCATTGCGGTGAGGGCCAATGGCAAAGAATTCAAAGCTGTTGTTCGCATCGATACGCCACAGGAAGTGCTTTATTACAAGCATGGCGGAATTCTTCGTTATGTGCTTAGGCAGTTATTGGAGACTGCGAAGTAAGAAAAGCTTGTAGAAAATAAAAAGCCCTCTGAGGATAACCTCGGAGGGCTTTTTTGTGTCTCTAGTGTAATTATTAGAAGGTGTAGTCTTTTAAAAACTTGGTGATATGAACATTGGGAAGGTTAAGGTCTGCGACTTCTTTAGCCACTTGGTCTCGGTAGCGACCTTTAAGGTGCACTGCAAAAATTGGAACATCCTTTTTTAACTTCTGTAGTTCTAGCTTAAAAGTTTTCGGTGTTAGATGTTTGGATACATCAGCAAGCCATTGAAGATTATTAGGGAAGGTTACTTCCAAAAACACTGCCTTTAAGTTAGTTTGCTTGTTGAGGCGTTCCCAGATTTCCTCGGTTTCGGCTGTATCGCTGACATAACCAATCGCACTTTTTCCATCATCAAAAATGTATCCGACTGTGGGAACAACATGATTGATGTTGATAGAGGTGATATTAATACCTTCGAGGGTGATCGTTTGGTTTGGTTCGAAGGTTTTGACATCTAGGAAACGTGAAACAGGGAACTTTGAAAGTTCGATAAAATCAGGCCAGATACGATTGTTAAAAACATCGGTTTGCAAACAGTTTAATACAGGCGTTGACCCGTAGACAATTACTGGGTCAGGCTTTCCCGTAAATACATTTTCAATAAAGATGGGCAGTGTTGCCAAATGATCGATATGAGAATGGGTTAATAAAACGTGGCGGATTTTTTCCTGCTCTTTGGGAGAAGAAAACAATCCGATAGCCCCGGCATCGATTGCAATACTTTCATTGACCAGCATGCTGGTTAAAAATTGATAATTGCAATCATCGGAACCATGAACATTTGATGTTATAAGCCTAGTTATCACTCAAACCCCCTGGGGTGATTTGCTTTATTTTATTCAAAACAGGACCATAATTAGTGTTCATAGTCCTGTTTTGCATTCCATATAGGCTAAAGGTTTAATAAATGTAATGGAAGCTGATTTAAGCATTTTATTGCTTTTTTTCACCAATCTTGCCACTACCATCGTTAAGCCCCATTACATAGCCTAGCCCGCCAATCATTAACTTTTGGAACCGTTCGTCAGCCCAAACTTCATCGCGGTGTCCAAAAGCTGTGTAAAAAACCCGGCCTTTGCCATATTCTTTAGTCCAGGCAAGTGCATAGTCCTTGTCTGCGCGTTTGCCTTCTTTTTTAACTGCGGTGGTATCCATGCTAAGCAGGATATTCAGGTTTTTCCGGTCGTAAGGCCCCTTGAACTGATAAATTTCATCAGTTATTTCAAATGAATCGCCCAGATGTTTGGTTGCTGGGTGGCTCTTATCTTCGACTTTTACCTTGATTTTTTCATGCCAAGGATGGCCATCAAAGTAAGCACCGATCATGTTGCCATACTCGGGCCATTTGTAAAAGGTATCTGTTGCACAATGGCTGCCCGCAAAGCCTTTGCCAGACTTTATGTATTGGAGCAAGTCGGCTTTTTGCACATCAGATAGTGGCAGCTCGCCTGTGGTGTAAAAGAATACTGCATCATATTTTTGCAAGTTTTCTGCAGTAATTGCAGTGCGGGAATCCTGGGTGACCACTGCTTCGAACATGCCAGACGATTTTCCCAATGCGATGAGTGATTTTTCGACCAGGCATAATTCTTCAGGTTTGGGGCGTTTTACCACGCCATGTACAAAGCCCTTGGATTCTGTGATTACTAAAAGCTTTTTCGTGGATTTGGATTCTTGAGCAAAGGATAAGCTGGTTGCGATAAATAAAGCTGCAACTGTCAGAGAGAATAACTTGTGCATGTTTGCCTTTCTTGGATTAAGTATTAAGTAATAATTGTAATCGGGGTTAAAAGAGGAAGCAAGTAAATGGACGCTTTTCTTTGTGTCAGAAAAAAGACTATGATATCGATAACTAGACTTTCACGGAGAATTTATCATGGCATCACTTGCAGACTTACGAAAAGACTACACCCTTCATGGCCTTTTGGAACATGAATTAGCGCAATGCCCTTTTGATCAATTTGCAAAATGGTTTGGCGATGCGGTGAATGCGAAGGTTACGGAACCCAATGCCATGACTTTGGCGACTGCCACGGTGCACGGAGCGCCTTCTGCTAGGATTGTGTTGCTAAAAAGCTTTGATGAGCGTGGATTCACTTTTTTCACTAGTTATGAAGGACGCAAGGCGGGAGAGCTTGCAGAAAACCCTAGAGCAGCGCTGGTTTTTTATTGGCCTGATTTAGAAAGGCAGATTCGCATCGAAGGTGATGTGCAAAAAGTTAGTAAGAAGGAATCTGAAGATTACTTTCTTTCACGGCCCGTGGGAAGTCGCATTGGTGCTTGGGCTTCCAAACAATCTTCAGTGATGCAGGGCCGTGAAGAACTTGAAGCTCGCTGGCATGAGATTGAAAAACGCTTTGCAGATGCGGTAGTTCCTCTGCCTGAAACTTGGGGCGGGTATAGGCTTTGGCCAAATTCAATAGAGTTTTGGCAAGGCAGGCCCAGCAGAATGCACGATCGCATTCTGTATGAAAGAAATGGAACTTTCTGGGGTATCAAGCGCTTGGGGCCTTGATTTCTTACTCAGCAACGGTCAGAAATTTATAAGTGGTAGTGCTGCTGAATTTCTCGCCAGGCTTCAAGATCGTTGAAGGAAATTCTTTTTTATTGACGCTATCGGGGTAATGCTGGGATTCGAGGCAGAATCCGTTGTATTGATTGTAGGTAGCGCCCTTCTTGCCCTTGATGGTGCCATCGAGGAAATTACCTGTGTAAAACTGTAACCCTGGTTCGGTGGTATAAACTTCCATCACTCTGCCTGAGTTTGGTTCTCTGACTACTGCAGCGGGGGCTTTTAAATCTTTGCTGGAAGCCTCAAGCACATAGTTGTGATCATAGCCTACGGGCGTTGCTTTGATTTCCTTGATGCGGGCGCCTATTTTTCCATATTTGGTGAAATCGATTGGGGTGCCTGCAACAGGGGCCAACTTTCCTGTGGGTATCAAGGTTTCATCCGTTGCAGTTTGTTGCGTTGCATTAATCATGATCTGGTGATCAAGAATGGTGCCATTGCCTGAACCTGCAAGGTTGAAATAAGCATGGTTGGTCAGATTGATGGGTGTAGATTTATCAGTGATGGCATCGTATTCGATGCGAAGGGCGTTATCATTGGTGAGGGTGAAAGTAACCCCAAGGCGCACATTGCCTGGGTAGCCTTCTTCGCCATCTGCACTGGTGCGGGTGAAGCGAACGCCTCGGTCGTTAGTGGTAATAATGCTTTCGGCGATCCAGTTTTTACGATCAAAACCTTTTTTACCACCGTGAAGGCTGTGTGGGCCATTGTTAGCAGCGAGGGAATATTCTTTGCCATCGAGAGAGAATTTGGCATTACCAATGCGGTTGCAAACTCTGCCTATGGTGCCACCGAAATAAGGGTGTTCGGTAAGGAAACCTTCGAGGGTATCGAAGCCAACGATGACATCTGCCATCTTTCCTTTGTTATCAGGAACTTCGATGGATTGAATGGTTGCGCCGAAGGTGATGAGCCTAACTTTCATGCCCTTGCTGTTTTGCAGGGTGAAAATATCAACAGCCTCGCCTTCCTTGGTTTTTCCGAAGGGAGTGCGGATAACATCATCGGCAGCAGAACTGAAAGTTGAAGTCATTAAAACACCTGCCAAGCAAATAAAACGAAGAATCATGGTAGCAACCTCTTGAAGCTATAAGTTTAAGAGAACATGAAGCTATAATGATGGTTGGGATCCCCGATGGCAAGCAAGATTCTGTTTTTAGATGCGGGAACAATCTTAAAACTATAGGATTAGTGTATGAACGAATCTAGCAAAACAGATAAAACGCTTGGCAGGCCACTCGAAGGATTAGTGGTAGCAGACCTTACAAGAATACTTGCCGGTCCATTTGCAACGCTTAATCTTGCTCATTTGGGTGCCAAGGTAATTAAGGTCGAGACGCCCCATGGTGGCGATGACTCCCGATCGTTTCCTCCTTTCAAAGATGATAGCTCCTTGTTTTATAGCTCCATGAATTATGATAAATACAGCATCGTGCTCGATTTAAAAAAGAGTGATGACAAGAAGATATTCGAGAAGCTTTTGGCGAAGTCGGACTTCCTAGTAGAGAATTATCGCCCCGGAACTATGGAGAGGCTCGGGTATGCGTGGAGTGATTTGCAGCAAAAGTATCCTCAGTTGATCTATGGTTCTCTTTCGGGTTTTGGGCAGACAGGGCCCATGGCTTCCATGCCCGCTTACGATTTAGTGGTTCAGGCACTTGGTGGTGTGATGAGCCTGACCGGGCATCCGGGCCAACCTCCGGTGCGCGTTGGAGTTTCCATTGGCGATCTTGCCGCGGGTCTTTATTTTGTCATCGCTCTTCAAGCTGCGCTTGTTCGCAGGATGCAGGGTCATGGCGGATCGCGTATTGATATCGCAATGTTAGATTGTCAGGTTGCAATGCTTGAAGGTTCTCTTACCAATTATCTGAGCACGGGTGTCATCACGGAATCATTGGGTTCTAGGCATTACAGCATCGCTCCTTTTCAAGCTTATCGCACGAAGGATTCGTACATGATACTTGCAGGGGGCAATGACAGGTTATTTACTCAGGCATGCGAAGTGATGCAAAGAATGGATCTTGTGCAGGATGAAAGATTCAAAAGTAATCAGCTTCGATGTCAGCATGTGGATGTGCTCGAGGTAGAGATAGAAAAAACTCTTTCAGCAAAGACTACAGAAGAATGGGTGAAGCTTTTCGATGAAAAAGGAGTTCCTTCTGCGCCCATTCAGAATGTAAGCAAGGTTGCGACTCATCCCCAAGTAAATGCAAGAAACATGATTGTGGATATTAAAGACCCTGTTTTTGGTGATATTAGAACCGGCGGTAACCCCATCAAGATGACCGGTATCCCAGATGTGGTTGAACACCGGGGCGCACCCACCCTCGATCAAGATCGTAGCTCCATTCTGGAATGGCTTGATCAGCCTTAAAATAGCATGCTTAATTATGAATGAGCTTATTTCGTTGGCCTAACCGCAATGGCTATCGTGTAGAATGATAATATATGCCTAGATTATGTGGGGGTGTGTTTTTGTGACAAATACTTCTGTAACGATGAATGATGAAATAGTTTCTGGTGTGTTACATGCTTATGTTGCATTTGACTGGGGCGAAGAAGTCGATTTAGTACAGGCTGCAAAATTGCTTGAGGCAGAACTTGGTTCTGCAAGTTCCCCCGGGTTGCCCCGAAGAAGGCGTACCCCGATGTCGATTGAGTACCGCCCAGCTCCTTTGGTATTTCAGTTGCCACATACCATTTGTAAATTTGCAGTGCTGGGCGAATTGGAAGCTCAGGTTGAAATGATTCTCTTTGATTTTGCAACCTTAAGTCTTTCGCTTCGTATACCGTTTTCGCTTCAAGGTTCGAAGTTAAGTGAGTTGGCGCTAGAGTTATCCCGTCCTGGTGAATTTCCCAGCTTTGGCAAAACACTCCTTGAACCTCTTTTCAAAAAGCTTTCACCTGCAATCAAACTTCCTAAATGGAGCGAACTCACTGAAGAATATTTTGTCTTTCAGTTTAATCCTGGTGATCCCTTCCCAGAAATATCTGATCTGCTTCAGAATCATTCACCTTGGTTAGCAAGCCTTCTTAGGCTAGAATCTTCCCCCCTTGCTGCAGAAGAAATCGAAGAATCAATCAAGCAAAAGTTGCAATATTCCCCCACGGATCTTCTTGTGGTTGATTGGGCTGCTGCAGTACTTATCGATTCTTATTGCGAAGAAACATTGCAGACCATCCAGTTTGCAAACCTTCAATTATTGCGTTATCGCTATCTTGATTATTTACTCGATACGGAGCTTGCAAATTCTGCGAAATGGGCACGGTGGCCCACGCCGTTTTCACGCTTGTTAGGGGAGGGGCCCAACCAGCGGGTGCGTGAGCTGGGCGCTCTTAATATCGAAGCAACCAATTTGTTTGAACGCACGGGCAATGTTTTGAAACTTCTTGGTGACATGTACCTTTCCCGTACCTATAGATTGCTTGCAACCAGATTTCATCTTCCTGCTTGGGAGGGCAGTATCCGCAGAAATCTAGAGGTTATTGAAGATGTTTACCGTGTGGTTGCAGATCAGGCTGCAGCTTTGCGTGCTCAAATTCTTGAAATCATTATAATAGTTCTTATCGCAGTGGAACTTTTTTTAGCGCTCTGGAGATGATTCATGCGGTTACTGCAGTTGATGCTGTTAAGTTTTGTTTTCGTAGGAGGTGCATTTGCACAGCAACAACCTGTCGCACCCAAGATCACCGCTCAAGCCCCTTCTTATAAAAAAGCCTTGGAACAATTTCTACCCAAGTGGGATACCAATAAAAATGATCGCCTTGATCGTAGCGAAACTGCTGCTCTTCTTCGTGATGGTTCTATTCGTTCCATCGAGGCCGCTGCTCTTGCAACCTCTCACTTCTGGTTTTTAAAGTCACCCGATAAAAAATCTGCAACCCTTGATGAGCTTACCAGCGACATTAAAGAAACCATGGTGTTTGCTAATGGTTCTCTCACCAATGTTTTTAAGATGGAGAAAGAATATGAGTTCTATCTTGTGCATCTTTTTACTTCTTCACGGGATATGTTTGGCTCTAAGAAATTAGGCATTGAGGGGATTTCGCAGGGGCACATGGGGAACTGTTTCTTTGTATCGATGGCTGGGAACCTTGCGTTTCAAAACCCTGATGCCATTAAAAGCATGATCAAAACTAATGAAGATGGTTCCAATAAGGTTGAATTTCCAGATGGGCGTTCGGTACGCATCAATAAACTTCCTGAGGCTGTTATTGCGCTTGGTTCACGCACAGCAAATCAAGGCACATGGATTAATGTACTTGAAGAGGCATATGGTGAAGTTTACAAAACAAATGTGCCTGAGGATATTGCTGCAATTGGGTTAGATCGTATTTCACGCGGTGGGAATATAGGTGAAACCATATCTCTTCTTACGGGCCATCAAACTGATATCACCGCTTGGAAGTCAGGCCTTCCGGAAGATCTTTTCAATATTCGTTATCTGTTGGGTAAAGGCGTTAAAAACAAAAGCTTAATGGGTGCGGGTGTTCCCCTCGACCTTAAAAAACCGCCACCAGCCATAGTTGTTGGCCATGCTTATGCTGTACTTAATTATGATGAAGCAAAAGATTTGATCACACTTTGGAATCCCCATGGAAATGATTTCAAGCCCACGGGCCCTGAGGGTTTTATCAATGGTTATGAAACTAAAGGGGGGGTCTTTACCTTAAGTAGCAGAGATTTTTCTTTTCTCTTCAATTATTTATTTGTTGAAACCAACAAGCCCATCAACAATAAAAGATAAAGAAGTGGTTAAGCGTTTTATTCTTCGAGCATCTTTGCGAATAAATCTCTTTGCTCGATCAATTCTTGACTTACATTACCCCAGGTAACAAGTGCTGCTCCTGTAGGGGTTTTGCGAATGGTAATCATGCCTGCGGGCAATGCGATGCGCAACTCTTTCCAGTCTGCTGCTGGTTCTTCGTCAGGAAAAGTCAATTGCCCATCAGCCATGCGTATGGTGCCTTTGGGTTCGAACTTTGCCATGGATCCGGAGATTTTACTCCAATTCATGCCTGCAACTTTTACTTCGATTTCCATGCCCATGATAGGATCCCGCTTGGTGATGATTAAAGAAGATAGTATAGGGAAGGCTGTAAAGGGTGGATTTCCTGACAGCGTCAGCGTGATGTAATTTTATAAAGCGGGCTTTAATTCACTGGTGTGATCGCTTTGCCTGCAATGGTTTTTACCCCAGCTTTGTTGACCGTGATCATTACATAGCGAAACCCTGGTCTTAAGTCTCTGGTAGCTAAACCCAAAGGCTGCAAGTCTCCTTTTTCATCGAGGGTTGCTTTCAGATTAAGCCTGCTTCCTCGGGTGGTTTCAACCAAAAGTATCTCTTTAGAAAAATCAATCTCCGCAACTTTTTCCTTGATATCCCACGCCTTCCATAGCTTTTCAAGATCCTTGGCGTTGGTGATAAACTTAGGAGAGTCTTTGGCCAAACCTTCGTTTGGATTATCGCCACGCCATTCTTTTAAAGTTTCCAATGGCTTTCTATCTTGTGCATTCGCAGTTGAAACAAGCGCAATCATAACAAATCCAATAACGCACAAAAATGTTTTCATTGTTCTATCTTTTCGTTAAGTACATGGAAATAATCAACCCATGACTTCAAGCTTATCATTTGTTGGAAAAGAATGCACGAAGGATCAATACGGAGAACCGATGATCATGAATATGTTTTCCATTATTACCCCAGTGATTATTTTATTTGCATCAATGCAAGTTCATGGTGAAGAGGTGAGGATCAGCACATCGTTTCCTGGTGGAAATGTTGTTGTAGAAAAAATTGATGGCAGAACTATTCATCTGGGTACCGATCTGCGGGGCGGGCAACCTTGGTTC
This sequence comes from Candidatus Kuenenia stuttgartensis, assembly GCA_945897965.1. GTDB lineage: Bacteria > Planctomycetota > Planctomycetia > Gemmatales > Gemmataceae > UBA969. The sequence goes on from CAMDHK010000030.1 coordinate 9,868, forward strand.
TATTGGTGTTTTGATGCCACGGTTGCGAACCCGGGGAAGGTTCTATTTGATCTGGGGAAGCCACAGAAAATCGGGGTGCGTGGCCCAGCAGTAAGTATCGATGAGGGAAAGTCTTGGAATTATCTCGGAACTGAAAATGTCGAAATGACACCCCAGGCAGAGCGCTTCACCTATGAATTCACCAAAGTAAACCAGCGTGCACGCTTTAGTGTTGCTATCCCTTATCTGCAGCATGACCTTGATGCTTTTATCACCAAGAATGCAGCCAACCCTTTTCTGGTAAAGAGTGAATTAACCAAGACCCGCAAGGGAACTTCTGTTGATCTGTTGACAATAGGAAAACCCGGCCCGGGTGTTTCCCCTATTTTAGTCACTGCCAGGCATCATGCCTGTGAATCAACTGCAAGTTATGTGCTTGAGGGTTTCTTGCAAGAGGCACTTTCTGAATCACTCGCAGGTAAAGAGTTCCGTAAACGTCTTGTTTTATTTGCTGTGCCTATTGTGGACAAAGATGGTGTTGAAGCAGGCGATCAGGGCAAAAATCGTATGCCCCATGATCACAACCGCGACTATGGCGATAATCCGATTTATCCTGAAATCCAAGCTATCTCTGATATAGCTAACAAGAATAAGATTCATTTTGCAATTGATTTCCACTGCCCTGCGCTAAGAGGGGATATACATGAAGCCATGCATTTTCTCGGCCTTGGTGTTCCTCATGTTAAAGATAATCTCAACGAGTGGATTTCTTGGATAAAAGAAGAGCGCCCTCAAGAAGTTATGGCGCCTTTAAACTTTCTTGTTGACCCGACCAAGCCCGGTGCTGTTAATCGTAAAATCAATTCGCACTACATGGCGACTCTGGGGTCTTGCAAGATGGCAGCAACGCTTGAGGTGCCATACACGCAGGTGCGACCAGCACTTGATTCGGCTATGTCGAGAGCGTACGGAGCAGGGTTGCTTAAAGCTTGGGTGCGTACTAATTTTATCACTATCGATGCAGGCATGAACCGGGGTGATTTAAGCAATACACATTTCAGCAACTTCCGAAATGAATTTATTAAATCCTATCGTAGCAAGCCCAAGGAAATGGAACAGCTTGCGAATCGTTATCGCACTGAACAATCTCCTACTCTCTATCGTTTAGAAGCAGCAAACCTTCTTGCCACTCTTGCGATATCCCAGCGAAAATATCCTGAAGCCAAGGTGCTTACGCAATCTGTTCTTCTTGATGCGAATGCAAGCACTTATCAGTATGAAAATGCAATGCTATTAAACATGGAGGCAACGGTTAAAGATCCTAAATCAGGAACTGAAGAGGTGGATGCATTGTTCGTGAAGGCGGTTGCATTGCCTTATTCGGCATCAAGTTATCGGACTAAAGTTCATGATATGGCATCAGAGTTTGCACGCAGGCAGATGGATTATCGCACAGCAATCAAACGAACAAGCGATCAGATTTTAGTAGCTGCGTTTTATGAGAAGGGCAGGCTTTGGAATCGCATTGCAACAGATTTTGAGTTTCTTAAATTGCCAGATGAAGCGCTGGGTGCAAGGAAAGAAGCGATCAAGCTTTTGCGCCCTGTATTAGATCCCGCTGAAGTCAGTGTTTTTGGAGCGATGATGACCTTGGATTACTTCGATGCACTTTATGGCATATCAGAAACTCCGATTTCTGAACTTGAAGTAGCAGCACAAAAAGTTCTCAACCATAAGGTAAGCTCTATTGCAATGAAGGAGCATGTGACCAAGTTGCTCAAAGAACGCAAATAGATTGTAAACTATTATCAACGGACTTACCCTTACCGGTTGCGTAAATATCCATCAGAGCCGGAAGCGTCAGCGACGGTTGCTTTCAGAGCCCCTTCGGCAAGCTCAGGGACCCTTTTATTTTATTGAGCGGCGGATGTTAATCCGCTGGTGCTGATAGTGTACCCGGGGAGCTATTTTTTTGCCTCTTCGCGGTTTTTGCGTCTTCGCGGTAAGACTGCTTTGCTTCTTTTAAAAACACTCACCGCCAAGACGCAAAGGAAGACAAGTCAAGAAAAGAGATCGCCACTTTTCTTCTTCTTTTCCGTGTAATTCCGTGGCTATGTCTTATTCTTTTAGGTGCTCTTTCCTCGCAAAAGGTCACGCACCAGCGGATTAACATCCGCCGCTCATTGGAAGAGGATATATTTCCGTCGCTTACGCGTCCGACTCTGAAAGAAAATTGGGGCAAGAGTGAATCATACTTGTGTTTGAGGCGACTGAAGTAGTTTTGAAACAACATGCCCACTCACATCGGTAAGTCGGAAATCGCGACCCGCATAACGGTAAGTCAGTTTTTCGTGATCAAGCCCCATCAGGTGAAGGATGGTGGCATGAAGGTCATGGATGTGCACTTTGTTTTCGACAGATTTGAAACCGAAGTCATCGGTTGCACCGTAGGCTTGCCCGCCTTTAACCCCGCCACCCGCCATGAACATCGAGAATCCCCATGGGTTGTGATCACGGCCATCAGCGTTTTCGGTGGTGGGAGTTCTACCAAACTCGCCTCCCCAGACGACAAGGGTTTCGTCGAGAAGGCCCCTGTTTTTCAGATCGGTTAATAATGCAGCAATGGGTTGATCGATATCCTTGCACAAGTTTCGGGTGGATGCGGTGTGGTTGCTGTGGGTATCCCAAGGTTGGCCATTGCCGTAGTAAAGTTGCGTGAAGCGAACGCCACGTTCTGCAAGTCTGCGGGCGAGAAGGCAACCGTTGGCGAAGTGGCCTTTGCCATACATCTCACGGGTTTTGGTTGGTTCCAAGGAAATATCGAAGGCATCCGATGCTGCAAGCTGCATGCGGTAGGCTGTTTCCATAGAGCGAATACGGGCTTCGAGTGCGGGGTCTGCATTTCGCTCGTTGCTGTGTTCCTGGTTGAGTTGCCTCATGAGTTCGATTTGTTTGGTTTGGTTTGCGGGAGAGAGCTTTGCGTTTTCGAGGAAGGGAATCATCTTCCGAGGATCGAGGTTGGAGTGGTTGATGTAGGTGCCTTGATGTTCGCCTGGAAGAAATCCGTTGGACCAAAGCTCTGAAAATCGGACGGGTCTGCCTGGGCAGAAGACGACGAAGTTGGGCAAGTTTTGGTTTTCGCTTCCTAACCCATAGGAAAGCCATGCACCAAGAGTTGGGCGCGTCGGAACGATGGATCCGTTGTTCATAAGAAACAACGCAGGGCCATGGTTTGGATTGTCGGTATGCATGGATCGAATAACGCAGAGATCATCAGCATGGCGAGAAAGATTGGGCAGAAGTTCGCTGATTGGTAGCCCTGATTGGCCATGTTGTGAGAATTTAAAAGGTACACCCATGAGCGCGCCTGTGGGCCGTTCGGTGCGGAGGTCTGCGCCTGGTGGTTTTTGCCCTGCGAATTTATTGAGTGCGGGCTTAGGGTCGAAAAGATCGCATTGGAAGGGGCCCCCATTCATGAACAGATGAATGATGTGCTTGGCCTTCGGTGCGAAATGGGGAAGCAGTGGTTGCGTAGGAGTTACAGTGGTGGCAGAGGCGTGAAGTTGTGCAAGGGCGAGAGAGCCAAAGCCTCCACCTAAGGCCTGTACCATTTGTCTACGAGAGAAAGGCGCGTTCATTAACATACTCCGAAAGCTGCCAAACAAAGGTTTAAAGCCTTAGTCGATGAAAACAAATTCGTTGCTACCCAAGAGGGCCTGGGTGTATTGGTTCCAAGCCACACCACCTGATTTCACAAAGCTCAACCCGATCTCTAATTGATGGCTGGTGGGGTTTCGGCCGAACAGTAGTCGATAGGCCCCGGTGATTTTATCGGCATCACTTGAAGGAAATTCGCGTTGTAATCTTTCATAAAGAAGGTTTGCTTGTTTTTGAATGAAGGGGCTGTTGAGTGTGTAGAGCTGTTGCAGGGGCGTGGTGGTTGCAACGCGGTTGGGGCTGTGGGTTATCGGATCTGGGAAATCATGTAGGCGCAGAATATCGGAAAGTTCTCTGCGTCTTACAAGGCCATAAATGGTTCGCCTGCGGTTGTTGATATCGTTGAGTTCGATGGGTGCGCCACCGATGCTGGGATCAAGGTTTCCTGAAACAGCTAGCATGGCATCGCGCCAGCCTTCGACATCTAATCGTTTGCGGGGCATGGAAGCTAGCAGTCGATTATCCTGATCAAGAGGTGAGGGGGAAGTTGATTGCTGCCTGTAGGTTGCGGAAAGTACGATCTCGCGATGTAGCCATTTCATTGACCAATTATTTTCGATCAGTCGAAGGGCAAGATCATCCAGAAGTTCGGGGTGAGAGGGTTTGTCGCCTTGGAAACCGAAGTCGCTGGGTGTTTCTACCAAGCCTTTGCCAAAGTGATGTTTCCAAATGCGATTAACAATGACTCTTGCGGTTAGAGATTGTGCTTCAGTGAAAAGAGCGTTAGCGAGTTCGAGTCTGCCACTGCCTTGGTTGAAAGCTTTTGGGTTATCACCCGAGAAGACGGAAAGAAATTGCCTAGGAATGATGGCACCGGTGTTGTTGGGATTGCCCCGCACATGAAGGGCCAGGTTTTGAGCCTGGTTCATTTTGAAATCAAGCTTGGTTTTATTAGGGCCATCTGCAACGACATAAAGGCTAGCATCTTCCATGCCCACCGCAAAAGGCGCATTGTAATTAGGAGTGTTCTTCTTTAGTTCTTCTATTTGGTTTTTCAGGTCAGCGATAGCTTGGGGTGGCTCTGCGGTTTTTTTTGCCTGCAGCTTTTTTAAATCTGCTTCTAGGGTCGTTACTTTTTTTCTCGCATCAAGAATAACTTTTGTTGCTTCTGCTTCCAGCATGGATATATCTGCAGGCCGGGTGCTGGCTACTATACCTGCTAGCGAGTAATAATCTTTTGCGGTGATCGGGTCAAACTTGTGATCATGGCATCGGGCGCAAGCTACATTCAAACCTAGAAAGGTGCTGGATAATGTATGAACGCGTTCTTCCCATTCCTCTGCAACCACGGTTTTTATGATGTCTACCGGAAGCTGAAGTTCTTTCCAATAAGAGGGGCTAAGGCCCATAAAGCCTAAAGCTGCCCGATCGGCTAAGGATGAATTAAGTTGATCTGCAGCCAGTTGCAAGGTGCTGAACTTATCGAACCCTAAGTCATCATTGATGGCTTTGACGACCCAGTCGCGATACAGGTAGGATTGGCCTTTAGTATCGGCCCATTGCTCAAGGATGTCGCAGTATCGCGCAAGATCTAGCCAGGTGCGACCCCAGCGTTCGCCATAGTGTGGCGAGGCAAGTAATCTATCGACCAGTTTTTTGTAATCTTCTTCTGTCGGGTTTTTGAAGGCATCGATTTCGGCTGGAGTGGGTGGTAGGCCTGTAAGATCAAAGGTGATTCTGCGTATAAACTGTGCGGGTGTTGTTTGTGGCGAAGGTTTTAAACCGCGTTTTTCTTGTTCTGCAAGAAGGAAGGAATCAATTTTGGTGCGGGGCCAATCTTGTTGCTTTACTTTGGGGAGTGGTTGTTTCGCCAAGGGTTGAAACGACCAGAACTTCTTTCTGTCTTCAAAGCTTTTGGAGTTTTTTGCTTCAGCGCTCTGGGTTGAAGCTGGGAAGTACCCGCCACGCTTAACCCATTCTTCGAGGGTTGCGATTTCTTTTGCCTGCAACTTTCCCTTGGGAGGCATCAGGAGTGTTTCGTTATTGCGATAGTGTACTGCTTTGATAAGCAGACTTTGTTCAGGTTTGCCCGGGATGATTACAGCGCCTGTCTCGCCACCTTTAGTAATCGATTCTGCGCTATCGAGTTTTAGGCCACCTTTGGACTTTTTAGCATCTAGAGAATGGCATGAATAACAATGCTCCACTAAAAGTGGGCGAACTTTTTGTTCAAAAAAAGTACGATCTTCTGGTGTGGTTGTTTGTGACCAGAGGGGCAGGGCAAGTGTCAAAAGAGTAATCATACCAAGAAGGTATTTATGGAGGGATTTCATGATTAAATCATAGCCTTGAGTTTGCGTACAGGCAATGGTTTTTCCTTTAGATCCGCTATTATTCAAAGTTGGAAGTGGGTCTGGAATGATTTTGGCTGATGTTACCTTTGAATATAGTTGGTGAACAGAGGAAAAGAACAGTTAAAGATGGCGCAATTTTTGCCCTCTGAATACAATGCATTATTCGACTAATTGTCAGATGAACCTTCAGAGGGTCTTTCGCATGTTTCAATCACCCAAATCCCAAAGTGTACCTAATCACAATGGTTGTGCGGGGTTTCGAGGTATGGTTTCGCGACGCAGCGTGGTACAGGCAGGGGTGTTTGGCGCACTTGGCCTTTCGCTTGGTGATATGCTTCGATTGGAAGCGAGGGGCGCACAAGCTGGGAATCAGGCGTTCTCTGCAACGGCTGCCCAAGGCAAGCTTCCTGCAAAAGCTCTTAGTGTGATTCAATTGCATCTTGGTGGTGGCATGCCCCAGCAGGAATCGTTTGATCCCAAACCTGAGGCCCCTGTTGAATATCGTGGTTCCTTTGGCGTAACGAAAACCAAAAGTGGCGAGGTCTTTAGTGATAATTTTCCCAAGACTGCAGCCATCGCAGACAAAATTACCATTGCCCGCAGTGTCGTTGGGCGAATTCCTGATCATGCTCAAGCAACCTATCATCTTTTCACAGGCTACACTCCTACAGCAGTGATAGATTTCCCTCAGATGGGTTCTGTGGTTTCGCATGAGCTTGGCGTTCGGGGTGAATTGCCACCTTATATTGCGATCCCCAATAATCATAGTTTTGCAGGGAGTACGGGTTTTTTAAGCAGTACCTTTGGCCCGTTTGATTTGAATGCAGACCCAGGCAAGGCTGGGTTCAAGGTGCGCGATTTCTCGATTCCTCAGGGGGTATCCACCTCTAGGTTTGATCGCAGACGCTCTGCTCGTGAGATCATCGAAAAGCAGATTCGCAAGCTCGAAGCTGATCCTACAACTTTAGATACCATGGATGATTTCTATAAACGGGCTTACACGCTTCTTACTTCAACCAGGGCTCAGGCTGCTTTTACTCTAGATGGCGAGACACCCGAGACCATGGATCTTTATGGCCAGAAGGTGGTTGGATTGCGTGGGCCTGACAACAAATTTCATCCTAAAGGTTTGGCAGAACGCCTGATTCTTGCGCGCAGACTCGTAGAAGCAGGCACTCGATTTGTAACCGTAACTTATGGCGCATGGGATTCCCATGTGGATGTTCGCAGTAACTGCCTTGATCAGATGCCAGCACTTGATGCTGCGATTGCAGGCTTGGTCACCGATTTAGCCCAACGGGGCATGCTTGATTCCACATTGTTCTGGGTAACCACCGAATTTGGTCGCACCCCTAAGGTGAATGTAACCAGTGGTCGTGATCATTGGGCCCGTACTTATTCCATGCTGCTTGCAGGTGGTGGCTTTGCCAAGGGTTTGATTTATGGCGCCAGCGATGCTACTGCTGCAGAACCTGCACGCGATGCTCTTCCGCTCGAAGATCTTCTTGCCACCATCTACCATCAGATGGGTATTGATGCAGGTAAGGAACTAGTTGCCTTTGGTACCAGACCTATCGAGATCATTAAAGATGGCAAAATAGTTAAAGGCTTGTTGGCTTAAACAATACTGCTCCAGATTTTTCTTCCAAGGTAGACCAAGATGAATTCTATCGTGCGTTGGTTGATGGTTGTGGCGTTGACTCTGTTTGCGGTGGATAACATCCATGCAGGGGCCATGCTTTTACATATTGGCTCGGTTACGCCAAGGGTGGCGCAGCGGGGCACAATCGTTGAAGTGGTTATCCAAGGAATATGCATCAACGATCCGCGCGAGATTATTTTCTATCGCCCGGGAATCAAAGCCATCAGTATTGAATCGATGCCCAAGCTGCCTGTGCCTATTGGGTTGGTGCATGGCGGGCGCATGGAAGAGCAGGTTCGCTGCAAGTTTGAAATTGCTCCGGATTGTGTTCCGGGCGAACATCCCTTCCGTATGAGAACTGCAACGCAAATTTCTTCTCTTGGCTTGTTTCATGTATCTGTATTTCCTGTGATTGATGAAAACGAAAAGGGCTCTAATGCCAATGATACGATTGAAACCGCAATGGCGGTAAACCCTAATATTACGGTGCGTGGGTGGATCAAAGGTGGAAGTCGTGGCGATGTAGATATGTATCGTGTACCTGCAAAAGCTGGTACTAGGCTTTCCGTTGAATTAGATGCAGTGCGCATCGCAGACCGGCATTATGGTGGATCTGAATATGATCTCGCAGTTCGAATCCTAGATGAAAGCGGCAAAGAACTTGCTTCCAACGATGATAATCCCATGCACCTTCAAGACCCAGTGGTTTCGGCTAAGCTTCCACGGGATGGCGTTGCCTATGTTGAAGTACGCAGGTCGGTGTTTATGTCTGCTGATTGCCCTTATTGCGTGCATATTGGTAACAATAAAAGGCCGTTGATCGCTTATCCTCCGGGTGGGCAGGCAGGGACAAATCAGAAGATGCAATTGATTGGCGATCCATTGGGCACCTTTCAGGAAACTATTGCTATTCCTTCAGTAACGGGAACTTTTGAATACTTTGGCGATGCCCCTTCCCCTTTGGTATTGCGCTCTTCAGCTTATCCAAATCTGCTGGAAGATTCTGCAGAGAAAGAGACCAAGATCCCTCAACTACCTATCGCTTTGAATGGAATTATTGAAACCCGGGATGATACAGATATCTACCGTATGGCTGTGAAAAAGGGAGATAGGTTTAGGGTTCGGGTTTATGCAGCATCGCTTGGCTCCCCTATTGATCCCTTTATTAGGATTCGCTCTGTAAGCACAACTGGTGAGGTCGGGGCACCAGAATTAGAATCTGATGACTCAACCGTAAATGATCGAGATGTCTTTGGCACATCTTTTCGAAGCAGAGGTGGTCTGAAAGATATTCTTGATCCTTCTGTAATATGGGAAGCAAAAACTACAGGCGACTATCTGTTTGAAATTGAAGATCGAAGTGGTAACGGTGGCCCTACTGCAATTTATCGCATTGAAATCGAAACCCCTCCAAACGCTGTGTACACTTTACTTGCAAGCACTGCATTCGATTGGACCGAATGCATTCGCACCAGCGGTCTTGCTGTTGCGCAGGGAAACCGCATTGCAGTAAACATTAATCTTCCCCAAGGCTTTGGTAGTACCTTTAAGGGCGAACTTGAACTAGTGGCACATGGTTTACCGCAAGGCGTTCGCATGGTTTCTTCCAAGGTGCCTGCCGGTCGTGGGGTATGGCCTGTGCAATTCATCGCAGAATCTTCTGCAAAGCAATGCGCTGCGCTTATTTCGATTGAAGCAAAACCAGTTGATGCCTCGCAAAAAATGATTAGTAGTTCGCAGCAGAGTATTCCTTATCTGAATCATTCGGGAGGCGATGCTTGGCGAACGGTGCAACTTGATAAGTTTGTACTTGCGGTCACCGACCCTGCTCCTTATTCAATCGAAATCAAGCCTCCCCAAGTTCCCTTGGTGCGGGGTGGAGAGTTGTCTATCCCTGTTAAGATTACCAGGCACAATGGCTTTGCTGGGCCAGTAGAGTTTCTCTGTGATTGGATACCATCTGGTGTGGGCATTCAGCCCGCAACTACGATTCCAGCGGGTGAGACCGAAACGGTACTTCGAATTTCAGGGGATGCCAATGCGCCTTTGGGCCTCTGCCCGATTGTCGTGGTGGCTAATAATATTCGTGAGGAACTTGATTCGTATTTAGGTACGGGTCGAATTCGCGTGGCTTCTGAAGTTGTGAATATTACCATTGCAGAGCCTTTTGTAGAACTCGCAAGCCAGCCCGAAAGCATCAGGCGTGGCGCCAAGGGTAAGTATGTCTGGACGGTGGTGCATAAAAGTCCGTTCGAAGGAACTGCGAAAGTGAAACTGTTGGGGTTGCCCAAGGGTGTGAACCTATTGGAACCCATGCCTGTGTTAACTAGAGAATCCAAGGAAATAACTTTTCAAATCGAGGCGACTGATGAAGCCCTGCTTGGAAGTGTGCGGGGTGTTTCATGCGAGGTGATGGTGCAGGCAGGATCTCAGGAAATCCGCCAGCGTACTGGCAGCGCAACCCTTCGCATCGATCCAAAATAAATAATAATACGGAGCTGTATCACTTATGTTTAAGAGCATTGTTAAATGGTTTAGCTTGGTCGTAGTGGTTTGGTCTCAACTCGTTGGGAATGTTTCTGCTGCAGAACCTGTTGCATCCGAAGTGGGTTTTCGCCGCGATGTCATGCCTGTATTGTTTAGGGCGGGATGTAACTCGGGCACTTGCCATGGGTCTGCCAGGGGCAAGGATGGGTTCATGCTTTCGCTGTTTGGTTACGATGCCAAGGGCGATTACGAACGAATCGTAAATGAAATAGTTGGTCGCAGAGTGAATACCGCAGCTCCCGAGCAAAGCCTTTTGCTTTTGAAAGCAACGGGGGCAGTGGCGCATACCGGGGGCAAGTTGTTTGCCAATGATTCTGAACATTACCAGACCCTTCTGCGTTGGATCACCCAAGGCGCGCCCGATGATAGTGATAAAGTACCTGAAACCGTTGCAGTGATTCTTTCTGAAGATCGACTTATGTTCGAAAAAGCAGGGGTTGGTAAAGCCTTGAAAGTTAATGCGCGTGCAAGCGATGGTTCTACAAGGGATGTCACAAAGCTTGCGCGCTTCTTTTCTAATAACGAAAGTGTTGCGAAGATAGATGCCAATGGCATGGTAACTTCCACCGGGCCGGGCGATACTAATGTGTTTGCTCGTTTCAGTCGTTTCACCACCGGGGCTGAGGTGATTGTTCTTCCTCCTGAATCTGGATTCAAATGGCCTAACCCACCTGAAGTTAATTTCATCGATAAGCTTGTATTTGAAAGATTGAACAAGCTGCGGGTTGCCCCTTCAGAACTTTGTGATGATAGCACCTTCCTGCGCAGGGTAACTCTCGATCTTGCAGCTCGAACACCGACCATTGCTGAATATGATTCCTTCATTGCTGATACCAAGCCAAACAAGCGAGCAGTTAAGATTGATGAGTTGCTTGCCAATGATGCGTTTGCAGATTTTTGGACTGCAATATGGGGGGAACAATTACGCATCATGGGTGGCGATTACGCACCTGTTGGAACCTTGGTGAAAGCTGCTGATACCTATTACGAATGGATCCGCAAGCAAATGCGAGCAGGAAGGCCGCTTAATGAATTCGTTGCAGAGATGGTTGCATCTTCGGGTAGTAATCTTAGCAATGGCCCGGTCAACCTTTACACCATGTTGGTGCATAAACCTCAGTTCGAGCCGAAGTCTTTCGCTGCGGATTTTTCGCAAGTCTTTCTCGGTGTTCAGATTCAATGTGCGGAATGTCATAACCATCCGTTCGATCGCTGGACGATGGATGATTACTATGGTTTTGTTAGCTTTTTCACCGGGATGAAAAGAAAGCCTGGTGTCGAGCCCCGTGAGCGCAGGATTTTCTGCGACCCTACTGCTGCGCCTGCAAGGCATTTGGTTGATGGCAGGCCGATGCCCGCTAAGGTTTTAGGCAGCATCGATCCAGTAAAGACTACGGGTGATCCGCGCAAAGAACTCGCGGTCTGGCTTACCTCGCCTGAAAACGAAATGTTCAGTCGGAACCTTGCCAATCGCATTTGGGCCCAGCTTTTAGGTAGGGGTATCATCGAACCAGTGGATGATGTTCGTGCAAGTAATCCTCCGGTGAATGGCCCGTTGCTTGATGCGCTTTCAAAACGATTGGTGGAATCCAAGTTTGATCTTCGAACCTTGGTGCGGGACATTTGCAACTCGCGGGTTTATCAATTAAGCGCTAAGCCTAACCCTTCTAATTTTCGAGATACTAGGCAGTTTTCGCATGCTCATCTTCGCAAGCTAAGAGCAGATGTTCTACTGGATTCTGTCATTGTGGTTACTGGTGTTAAGAGGGGTTTTAGTGGATTTCCAGAAGGAACCCGAGCTATCGATTACTACCCTCGTAGTGGCGGAACCGAAGGGCCTAACTTTGGTGATGCTTTCTTTGCAACCTTTGGAAGATCTAGCAGGGGCACTGTTTGCGCTTGCGAGACCAAGCGCGAGCCAACCCTTTCCCAAACTCTTCACATGGCGGTGGGCGATACCGTAAGAGATCGTCTTAATGCGGGTGGCGTGATCAAGAAAATGGTGGATGATAAATTCACCCCTGATCAAATAATCGAAAACCTTTACATTCGCACACTATGCAGGCCGCCTAATGCAGAAGAGAAAGTTGCAATGCGATCTCTCGTAGGTGATGCGGTGAAAGATACCTCAGCTTACGAGGATATCTTTTGGAGTTTACTTAACTGTTCAGAATTTGCATTCAATCACTAATATTTTTGCCAGTATTATTATTCAGGAAATAGCTATGCGACCTAAGGATACCTTAAAGTTCTTCATCGTGATTTTGCTTTGTCATTATGGAAATGGGCTAAGGGCGCAGGATGCCAAGCCTATTACTTTTGATGATCATATTGCGCCGATATTCAAGCGCCATTGTGTGCAGTGCCATGGCGAAACTAAACAAAAAGCTGGGCTGGATCTTTCGAGTTATCTTTCGACCAAGAAAGGTGGTGGCGGCGGCCCGGTAGTTCTTTCAGGGCAGTCAGGTTCCAGCTCGATCTTCAAGGTAATCACTGCTGAAGACCCTGCGGAACGCATGCCTCCCGAAAACGATGCCCTGCCTAAAGAACAAGTTGCATTGATCAAAGCTTGGATTGATTCTGGCTTACGACAAAATGCAGGCAGTGCAGCAGCTCCAACTCGCATCCTTGGGTTTACACCTGCTGCGATGACTAATATCGATGGCCCAGCCCCCATGCCTTCCAAATTAAGTGCAGTTGAGAAAGTCCAAACGACTCGGCCATTTCCCATTCTTGCACTTGCATCCAGCAATCGTGCCCCGTTGATTGCTTCTGCTTCTTATGGCGCAATTGATTTTGTCGATCCCAAAGATCGAACTGTCATGGGCTCTGTTGCTTTTCCTGAAGGGGAGCCACAGATACTTCGTTTTAGTAAATCGGGCGGGGTGCTTCTTGCTGCGGGCGGGCGACCCGTGCAGAATGGCGTTGCTGTTCTCTTTGATGTGGTTTCAGGCAAAAGGCTCGCTGAAATTGGCAATGAATCTGATGCAATCATCGCTGCTGATATTTCTGCAGATGAAAAAAGCATCGCTATCGGTGGATCTTCCCGCATCGTCAAAATCTTTTCCACCAAGGATGGCGCACTACTTCATACCCTTGTTAAGCATACCGATTGGGTTACCGCAATTGCATTTAGCCCTGATGGAAAACTTTTGGCAACAGGCGATCGCACTGGCTTGATTCATATCTGGGATGCCACTAGTGGTGGGGTTGTTTTCCCTCTTTCCGAACACAAAGCCTCGGTTCGTTCGCTCGCTTGGCGCTCTGATAGCAAGGCGCTTGCTTCTTCTGGCGATGATGGTCTGGTTGTCTGGTGGGATGTTTCAAAAGGTTGGCCTTCGATTTCCAAACCCGATGCCCATCCCGCGACTCGACCCGCAGGATATTATGGTAAGATCCCTAACGGGGTTTTGGATGTTGCATTCGGGCCTAAGGGTGAGCTGGTAACTTGTGGCCGTGATCAAACAGTAAAAGTCTGGGCTACCGATGGCCAGCTTGTTAAAACTTTTTCCATCCTCGAAGAGCAAAGTAAAACCAGCACGCAAGGTATCAAGATTTTTCCAACCAGAGTGGCTCTAACCTTTGATGGAGCCATTGTAGTTGCAGGAGATTCCGCAGGGCGAATTCATTCCTGGCCTTTAACATCCCCTAAGAAATAAGGATACGCATCATGAAGCTTTTTCTTTCTACGCTGTTAATTTTTGCAATGGCCGTTGGTAATACTTTTGCAGGTGAAGTTTATCTTGCAGTAGGCCCGGGTGGGCAGCGCATGTTTTCTAAGGATGGTAACTCTTGGGAAAACCACATCGCATGGGGCGAGCCCAAGCATGATCAAAACGATCTTAACACCGCCGCGTTTTTCAAAGGCGCAGCTTATGTGGGTGGCGGTTATAGCATCGCCCGCATGACTGCAACCCGTGATGGAAAAACTTGGAACGATGGGGTGCTTCCTAATGGCTCGCCTGTATTTGGCCTTCAGGTTTTAAACGATAATCTTTACGCTGTTACCCTTCGTGGGCAGGTTTATAAAACTGCGGATGGAGAAAAATGGACGATGGTGGCTGCTGCTGAAATGCCTACGAAAACTCATTGGATTCGTAGCACCGTCTCGGGCAATGGAATTATTATGGGGTCTGGTGATTACGGCCCTGCGCTCGTCTTCAATCCTAAAACAGAAAAAATTACCATCACCCAGATGGCTGGGCAGAAAGACAAAAACGCAGGTTGGAAGCGCGTTGCTTTTGGTAATGGAGTTTTTGTTGTTGGTGGACAGGATGGTTTGCTTGCTACCACCACCGATGGCCTTTCTTGGAAAAACAACGAAACCCAGTTGGAAAGGGGCAATATTAGCTCTGTGGTTTGGGCTGGTAATGTTTTCCTTGCCTCCACAGAAAAGAGCGGGACTCTTGCCTCCGCTGATGGTATCTCTTGGAAGAAACATGAAACCCTTGCACCCAAAACCCTCATCCGAACGGGTGGTTGGGTTTATGGCTGGGCTTGGCCTCCTAGCAAAATGAAACGCAGCAAAGATGGCATGATGTGGGAGACAGTTTCCAATGAGAAGGATTATTTTGTCAAGGAAATCGCATTCGGAGAATTGGCAGGAACAGGAAGCGCACCTGTATTACCAGG
>CAMDHK010000031.1 GCA_945897965.1 Candidatus Kuenenia stuttgartensis
GATGAGGTGTGCTTTGGATGTTGTAACAGGCGCGAGCGGATTATTAGGCAGCCATGTTGTGGAAAAGCTTGTAAAGCAAGGCCGTAGCGTTCGGGCTTTGGTTCGACCTAACAGCGACACCTCGTTTTTAGAAAGCCTTGGAGTTGAGGTTTTAAGGGGCAGTTTGATCGATCAGGATTTTCTGAATCATGCTCTAAAAGGTTGTAACACTCTTTATCATTGTGCTGCCAAGGTTGGGGAGTGGGGCCCTTGGCGGGAATTTGTTGAGAATATTATTAAACCAGTGGAATCGTTGGTCATTGCCTGCACGGTTAACAAAGTGCAAAAAGTTGCTCATGTCAGTTCGATTACGGTTTACGGACATCCCAAAGATAGTAGTTTTCCGATTGATGAATCTGCGCCTACGGGCCAATATTTGTGGCGGGCAGACAATTACATCCGGGCAAAATTGCAAACAGAAGCCCTTTGGAGAAACTATAAAGGTGAGATTACTATTCTGAGGCCCACTTGGTTTTTTGGCCCCAGAGATCGCACCTCTTTGCCCAGAGTACTTGCTGCATTCAGGTTGAACCGAATTGCCCAGGTAGGCGATGGGTCAAATATGCTCAATGTCCTTTATGTGGGCGATGTTGCAGATGGCGTCATCAAAGCGGGGCAGAACCCAAAATCCGCAGGGAAAATCTACAACTTAAGTAATCCAGGTGAGATAACCCAAAAAGAGTTTCTAGCATTGCTTTCCGATTCTTTGGGGTATCCCAAAGTGCGGAAAGTTTACTCTGTTCGCATGGCATATATTGCAGGATTCGTATCCGAATTTATAGGCAAATTGATTCTGCTAAAAAGGCCCCCTCATATCACGCGCTATAGCGTTGGGTTGGTAACACGAAGCAATAAATTTGATATTTCGAATGCAATGAATGATTTGGGTTGGCAGCCAACAACACCTGTTTGTGATGCGGTTAATGCTACCATTGAATGGTACTTTGGGTCTGCCAAAAGGCCCGGGCCTCTCGCAAGGAGTATGACATGAATTTTTCGGATAGGCTCGCAGAAAAAATCATCCTGAAGAAAACTCCCTTATGTGTGGGCCTTGATCCTCGCTGGGAAAGCCTTCCCAAAGCGATTCGCAGCAAGTTTGCGGATGCCACTCCGGAAGCTGTCGCCGAAGCTTATCTCGAGTTTTGTTCCGAAGTGCTGGATATTGTTGCACCATTAGTGCCCGTAGTTAAACCACAGAGCGCTTTTTTTGAAAACTGCGGGCCCAAAGGGATGGAAGTTCTGCGCAAGTTATTGCAGCATGCCAGATCTCTTGGTCTAATGACAATTATGGATAACAAGAGAGGTGATATAGCTAGTACTGCCACCGCCTATGCAGAGGCTGTATTTGGCGGGCACGTGGGGAGTCATGAATATGCCAGCTGGCCTGCCGACTCTATGACGGTTAACCCCTATCTTGGTTTTGATGCAGTAGAGCCTTTCTTGAAAGCAGCAAGGAAAGTGAAAGGCGGAATCTTTTTGCTAGTTCGTACAAGCAATCCTGGGGCCAAGTTGTTTCAAGATCTTGAGTCTGCGGGTAAGCCGCTTTATTACCATGTTGCAAAGTCACTTGCTAAATGGAATGAAGGGCATATCGGAGAATGCGGTTTGGGTGATGCGGGGGCTGTTGTCGGGGCGACATTTCCGCAAGAAGCTGCTGCTTTACGAGCAGAGTTTCCTCAGATGTGGTTTTTGGTTCCAGGGTTTGGAGCGCAGGGCGGTGGCCTTGACGAGGTCCGACCTTCGTTTCGTGAAGATGGTTTGGGGGCAATTGTAAACAGTTCCCGAGGCGTTACTTTTCCCACTTCTCCCGATGATCCCGATTGGAAAAGTTCGATTCGCAAAGCTGCGTTACAATCAGCACAGGCATTGGGTTCGCTTTTGAAAATTTGATTACGACTGGATAAATCGCCCATGCGCAGTCCGGTTCTAGCCGTTTTGGCAGCCACAATTCTGATTGGCTTTTTGCCTCACACTTTATTGGTTTGGATCCAACAAATTCCTGCTGTGCAAATTCTTATTGTTGGCCCTGGTGGCCCCATCGAAGGGGCATTCATTACCTTTGAACATAATTCCGGTCTACTTCAAACGAATGTATCGGGCCGTTGCGATATCGCAAACCCTTTAACTGGTACCAAGTTTGCGGTTGCTTCCGAAGGGTACTTCATTGCGCATGATCGGCTTAAAAAGAAAGGGAATACAGTTCGACTCAAAAAAACACCGGCTGATGATGCTGCCAATTACGAATGGGTTCATCCTTTGGAAGGTGAGCAAAATTGTGCGAGTTGCCATGCTCAGATTGCACAGGAATGGGCACAAAGTGGGCATTTTCTTAGTAGCACAGGTCATCGATTTCTTGACATGTATTCGGATATAAAAAAAGGTGGTGAGGTTATCAAGGGGTGGAGCCTCTCGCGAGATCTGCCTGAAGGTAAGACTGTTTGTGCGTCATGTCATGCCCCCGGAATTGGTGCGGGGCAACCGGGCTTGGAAAATATTTCTGAAGTCAGCGGGATCAATAAGCTCGGGGTGCATTGTGATTTTTGTCATAAGGTTGAGGCGGTTAAAAAAGAGGGTGTTGGTTTGTCGCATGGCAGAGATTTGTTGAGATTGGCTCGCCCAGAAAAAGGGCAGGTGTTTTTTGGCCCCATCAAAGATGCGACTCGAGATGATAATTCTTTTAGTCCGGTTTACCAACAAAGCCTTTATTGCGCTTCCTGCCATGAAGGGACTTTATTTGGAATGCATGTCTATTCAACTTTTTCAGAGTGGCAGAAAAGCCCTGCTGCTGCAAATGGGTTGCAATGTCAGGCATGCCACATGAAGCCTGATGGGCATTTCAAAAATATTGCTCCGGGAAAGGGCGGGATTATTCGTGAAGCAAAGGGATTGGCATCGCATCAGATAATGCCTGGCGGATTGCAGCAGATGTTGCAAAGTTCGATTCAACATGAAGAGGAAGTTGTTCTCGGGGAAACCGAATGTGTAGTAAAAGTTCAGTTAAAAGCGGTGAATGTTGGGCACAAAGTTCCCACAGGGTATATCGACCGGCATATGATATTGCAGGTGAGAGCGAAGTTTCATGAGGAAGAGTTTAAACCAATCGATGGCCCGACCTTGCCAGCTTGGGTTGATAAAAAGCTTGTGGGGAATGCTGGGGTGTTATTTGGCAGGCCCCTGTTGAGTGAAGATAAGCAGGGAATCCAGCCTTTTTGGCAGGGTGGTACAGACTTAGTGGATTCCAGATTAGAGCCTGAGATAGCGCAAGTCTGGGTCTGGAGATTTCCTCGCAATATCGAATCAGTGCAGATTAGCTTGATTTATAGGCCATTCTGGAAAGAACAACAATTGATCAAACAGTGGGTTAATCAAGATATCGTTGTGTTTGAGAAATCTTTGGTCATTAAATAACAGCGTTCCTTTGGTTTGTTTAAACAAGGGGATTTGATGAAGTCTTTCTTCTTAGTTTAAAAGTTTTTGTGGTTTGGCTTGCTTATAGCACCCTCTTTCCTCTAAACTGCAAGATCGTAGGAAAATTGTATTTGTAAATAGGCATCAGGATGGATGGCAAAAATCTATGACTTATGACCCGACTAATCCGCTTATTGTTCAAGGTGACCGTTCTGTTTTATTAGAAGTTGATAACCCTAAGTATGCGCAAGCTCGTGAAGCACTTGCGCCCTTCGCAGAATTGGAAAAAAGCCCTGAGCATATCCATACCTATCGCCTTTCCAATCTATCTTTATGGAATGCTGCTGCTTCTGGTTTGACCGCTGCGGCTATGGTCGAGGTGCTTAAAACCTATTCCAAGTTTCCCCTGCCTGCCACGATAAGTTCAGATATTTTTGAAGTAGTAGGGCGTTATGGGCGGGTTTGTATTAGGCGATCTGATCAGCTTGATCCAAAATCCAATAGCCATATGCTTTTGATGGTTTGCGAAGATGCTCATTTAATGGAAGAGCTTTCACGCCAGCCCAAGTTGAAAGAGTATCTGCATGAACGGGTAAACAAAAAAAGCTACTTGGTCGAACCATCATTCCGAGGCGTGTTGAAGCAAGCGTTGATAATGATTGGTTATCCTGCGGAAGATCTTGCAGGTTATACCGAGGGAGCGAATTTAGACATTGGATTAAGGAAAGTATGCAAGTCTGGGGTTCCGTTTAATGTTCGTGATTACCAGAATGAGGCTTGCGAAGTATTTCATGCGGGTGGCGATGTTCGCGGTGGTAGTGGTGTAATCGTGCTGCCTTGTGGTGCGGGTAAAACTATTGTGGGCATTGTTGCGATGAGCATGTTGAAAAAGAATACGCTGGTTTTATCGACGGGTATTACTGCGGTTAAGCAATGGCATCGAGAAATTCTTGATAAAACTGATATTCCGGAACATCTTATAGCTGAATATACAGGCGAATCGAAGGCGATAGCACCTGTAACAATAGCGACTTATCAAATTTTGACATATCGGCCCGAAAAGTCTGATGAGTTTCCACACTTTAAATTGTTTGATAGTCAGGATTGGGGCTTGATCGTTTACGATGAAGTGCATCTTTTGCCCGCTCCAGTATTTAGGGTTACTGCCCAGATTCAAGCAAGGCGAAGGCTCGGACTTACTGCAACCTTGGTAAGAGAAGATGGCAGAGAAACCGATGTGTTCAGTTTGATTGGACCCAAGAAGTATGATGTACCATGGCGTGAACTTGAAACCAAGGGTTGGATTGCAGAAGCATCCTGCACCGAGGTTAGGGTTGGTTTGATTGAATCGGATCGCATGGATTATGCAGTTGCAGAATGGCGCAACAAATACAGGCTTGCAAGCGAAAATATTGCCAAGGAAGATATGGTTGCAGCCCTGTTAAATAACTACGGGGATAAAAGGGTATTGATTATCGGTCAGTATTTAAAGCAATTGCGTCAGCTTAGAGATAGATTTGATATACCATTAATCACCGGGCAGACTCCAAATTCTGAGCGTGAAGAGTTGTATGCAAAATTTAGAACAGGCGAAATAAAGAGTCTGATTCTTTCCAAGGTGGGGAACTTTGCACTCGATCTTCCTGATGCCAATATTCTGATTCAGGTGTCGGGGACTTTTGGTTCTAGGCAGGAAGAAGCCCAAAGGTTGGGTAGAATTCTGAGGCCTAAACCAAGCGGCGAAATAGCTTACTTTTACACATTGGTCACGCGGGACACCCGTGAACAGGATTTTGCGCACCATCGCCAAATGTTTCTTACCGAACAGGGCTATAGTTATAATGTAATGGATGGTGATGCGTTGCTGAGTGAATTTGGTTGTAAAGTTTAAGAAAGGTAATGCGAAAATAAATGCTGATTGTATCCAATAAAACAAGTATCGCCCGGATTCCAGTAAAGTTGCATCGAAGGGTATGCCTAGTGCTTACTGAAGATGCATTGCTTGCGGAAGAGATTCTAGCTCGAAAGAAGCTCGCTTCCGATATATCCGGAAGATTAACCAACGAGGTTCTTTTGGTAAGAACAGGTAGGCTTGAAAGCGTTGTTGCGGAACTTCAGCGCATGGGTCACACTCCTCAGGTATTACAGCGCTGAAAATGACAGAACCCATCCAGAAAATATGGCCTGAACTTGTTCGTCTTATTCTTGGCCGCTATGACGAAAAATTGTTGCGCGAAGTCGTGCAACGATTTCTTCGCCCTAGAAATCAATGGCCTGTTGAAGAGCTTATCGACCGTTGCGTGGAAGCATTCGATAACACGGTTTTGCTAAATCGCAGATTAAAAGAACTTGATGAATCGCGAAAAACCCTTCTTGCTGCTTTGGCCCAATCCGGACAATGCAAATGGAAGCTTGGGCAGTTGATTGAGATTAGCATGTGCTTGGGTCAGGACGATGGTTTGCCTGCTGTATTTGATTTGTTGAACCAAGGGTTTTTACTGCCTGATGTTGTCAACCTTGAACAAAAGGATCGACTTCCAAAACCTTGTAAAAGCCCATACATCAAAAGTTTTGAGCAGTGGATTGGGTTTCCCGGCCCTGAAGGATTGGCGATTTTCCTGCCTCCCCCTATCAGCCAAAGGTCGATAGCTTTTCCTTTATCATTGCCCCAAAAATACGAACCACTCGAAGGCGCGGAACTCCTTGAACCCGATCCCATTGCTCCTGTCCTCCAAGCTGATGGTATGGAGTTTCCTCTTCGCATGTCGGTTCTATTGCAGATGGTTCATAAAGATCCCCTGCGCAAAAATCAGCAGGGTGGATTTTTCAAAAGAGATCTCGAAAATCTTCGTGCCAATTCCATGCTTTCTTCTGATCCTTCCGACCGCTTAATCGAAGTTCCTGATCTCGGTATTCTTTTAACTGAAATAGGTTTGAAACTAGGCATTCTTATCCCCAAAGAAAATGAATTGCACCCTGGAACTTTTCCCGCTTCGTGGGATGAAGGCTTGCTTGCAGTGCTGACTGAAATTTGGGCTGCGCTTCCCGCAATTGATTCCTGGAACCCTTGCACTGGCCTAAATGATAATCCTGAAGATCGAAGCAACCCCTACAACTCGGCTTGCCTTGTTGCGGTTCTTGCGCTTGGCAATCTTCCCCCTAATCAGTGGGTGGATCCCGAGCTTCTTGAATCCTGGGTGATTGATCATCATCCGTATTGGAAAGACCGGGAATCGATCAGGCCTTCCCGATTAAAAGGATGGTTGGTTAAATTTCTTCTAGGCATCGCATTCCAAATTCGGATGATCCAGGCAACCAAGTTACTGGGCGGAAAATATCTGGTCAGGCTCAGCCCCGTGGGGAGATCTATTCTTGGTTTGCAGAAAGAAAATGATCTGCAAGATGTTATTGCAAAAACTTTGCTGGTGCAGCCAAATCTTGAGATTCTTGCTTTTCGCCAAGGATTGAATCCCGCGCTTGCAAGAGATCTCACCAACCTCGCAACTTTAAAAAGCATTGGACCCGCTTGCCAGTTGTTGTTGGAACCTGAATCGGTCTATTTCGCTTTGGAAACAGGCTTACGCTACGAAGATATTTGCGGATTACTGGAAAGGCACGGCACTCGTCCAACCCCACAGGCGGTATTGGATGCCATTAAAACTTGGTCCAATAAACATGAACGAATAACTATTTATGCCTCTGCAACGCTGTTGGAATTCCCAACCGCACAAGATCTCGAGAATGCACTTTCCCGTGGGTTGCCTGCATTAAAAATTTCGGATCGCTTTGCAGTTGCTACAAGTGAAGAAGGTATTGATTTTAGTCAGTATAGGTTGACTGCGACCAGAGATTATGGGTTGATGCCCGAAAAATGTGTGCAAGTTGAAAGTGATGGCGTGACACTTGTTGTTGATATAAGCAGGTCTGATCTTCTGCTTGAAACCGAGTTGCCCAGATTTGCAGATTTTGTTGAAGATGCTTCATCGCAGCAAAGAAGAGTTTATAAGCTTAGCCCCGAGACGCTGAAAAAGGCCGATCAGGTTGGCTATACCCCAACAGCCTTGGACGATTGGTTTCAACAAAGGTTGGGGCATTCGCTTACCCCCGCAGTCCAATTGATTCTTGGTGCAAAATCGGATGCAGTTCCTCCAAGTTTTGAAACCATGTTGGTCGTGCATTTGGAAAATGAACTGATCACGGATGGAATTATGCAATGGCCTGAAACAGCGCAGTGGGTTCATTCCAGACTGGGGCCTTGTGCTCTTACTGTTACTAGTGAATCATTAGAGAAATTAAGAAATGCACTGCTTCAAGCAGGCCATAAACTAGTTGAATCTAGTGCGGTACAGGCATGATGTTAAATTAGCTATTTCTTTTGCTGAAGTGTTTTTGAAATGTCGGTAAGTGTTTCGTTGATCATAAAAAAGACTATGACCAATTCGCAGTAAATGCGAATCACCAAGGGTCCCAATAACATAGTTAGAAACCCTATTAAAATTCCCTCAGAATTAATGTTAGCAAGCGAAATGATAAATAGCCCCAATCCAATCACCATACTTATAATCGTTCCAATCCAAAAAAAGATGTTGACCAATTTGGGGGTGATCATCCTCTTAAAGGAAAGGTAATCCCAAAAATTGTTCGGAATCATTTCAAATGGGATTTTCAAAGCGGGGCTTGCGGCAGTTGGTTCAGTTCGGTTTGCTGGCATTGGAGTTTGAGATAAAGCTTCAGGTTGTTTCTCAGCGGTTGCGAGAAATGCAAAAGCAGGAACTTCTCTCCAGCAAGTCCAAGCGGCCATCGTGGGCATCCAAACTAAAGCATCTTTGGAAACCTTGCCTTCTTTAATCATGGATTGAACAGTCAAAAGGGGAAAGGGGCCCTGACCTTTTCCTTGAATTACCACATGCCATTGCTGCTCAATCATTTTTAAATCCTTTTGGGGCAATCAATTATGATACTTATAAGAATAAGTATGCAATATCTTAAAATTCATTAGGGCAGATTTGCAATTGGACTGTCTTTGCTTTTTTTCAGTACATAAAAGCAAGGGGCATCAGGGTTAGGATTAGGGATGAATCCTACAAGTTCCCAGCCATTTTTGCCCTCCAAACCAAGGGCGCGTTGCAAAATAAGCATGTCTCTACGGGCGGCTATGGGTGAGGTTCCAACCACCTTGTATTTCCATTCTCCGGTATTAGTTGACAAGATTGAATTCCTTGAAAGAACATAAAAATAATTAGTAAAGTATCAAGTATTTTTACTTTAATTGTAAAAGTAATGCAACTAAATAGGGGTGGCATTAATGAGAAATTAGTAGGCAATGGCCCCTGATTATAATGTATGTTATCATAATGCTTTGTATTTAATTATAATGATGTAGATTTCAAAAAGGTTGCAGCATGCCCCAAAACTTAGACCCCAGCGTAAGTGGTCAACTTAAAATTACTGATGTTTTTTCAGGGCTATTTAGGTCGCTCACCCGTGAAAATATAAGCAGTGTGGATGGGTTTGTCGAAAATGCTGTGCAAAATATCCGGATGGTCAACAAAACTCTAAGTATGCTGGATACCGACTTCAGCAAAGTCTTTGAGGATTTATTGCAAACCATTCAATCGAAAATATGCCAGTTAACTTCTTCCGATCGGACTTCTATTTTTCTATTGGACAAAGCACGGCAGCAACTTTGGCTTGTGGTGGAAGGGCCAAACAATACGAATGTCGAAATTAGAATTCCGTTAGATCCTTCAACAATTGCTGGTGAGGTGGCTACTTCACAAAAAACCATTAACATTCCCTTCGACTTTTTTGATGACCCGCGGTCTGGGTTTGCAAAAAAACATTTCGAGCAGACAGGTTATCGTACCTACTCTATGCTGGCTCTTCCTTTGTTAGATGAAAAAGGCGAACTTATCGCAGTTGTTGAGCTAATCAACAAAGTAAAAAGTAATGACAATAACGAGCAACTTGAAACTCGAATAAATAAGCTTGGTTTCACCAGTGCCGATGAAGATATGTTTCGCAAATTTTCTGTACTCATCGCTCATATTATTGAAAGCTCGAATTCATTTTATCGCGCTGCCCAAAAACAGCGTGTTGCAGATGCGCTTATGAAAGCAGTACTTTCAGTCGGGCAAAGCCTTGATCTCGAAGATACACTTAAAACAGTAATGGATCAGGCTAGCTACTTGCTTAATGCTGATAGAAATGCGTTGTGGCTTATTGATCAAGAAAAATCCGAGCTTTGGACCAAAGTTTATAACGCAGGGGTATCCACCGTTTTGCGCATCCCAATAGGGGCCGGGTATGCCGGGTATGTTGCTAAAACAGGGGAAATACTAAATATACCTTTAGATGTTTACGATCATCCGGATTCAGGCACCTCTAAACAAATGGATAAGAAGAATGGGTATCGGACTTGCAGTCTGCTATGCATGCCTGTGTTTAATCCGAAAAAGGAATTGATCGGGGTTACTCAGGTTGTCAATAAGTTGCAAAGGGGGGAGTTTCCTCCTTATGATCCTAAAAATTGGCCATTGGTTCCTCCGCAATTTAAAAACAGCTTCACCAGTGAAGATGTTGAGTTTATGAAAGTTTTTAATACCCAAGCCGGTATAGCTCTTGAAAATGCCCGCCTTTTTGAAAAAATCAAACACGAGCAAATGATTCAAAAAAGCATCCTTCGTAGTTTGTCGGATGGTGTGATATCAACCGATACTCGTGGATCAATCATTGCCGCCAACCAAAAAGCTTACGATATTCTTGGTATCAATAAAGCTGATGGTCAGCAATTGGAAGGTTGTTCGATTCATGAGAAAATTAAAATCGAAAACGCTAATTTTTCTAAATGGTTTAATGCAAGCTTGGAAGGCGTTGATGAAAAAGCCAGAAACCAATATTACCCTGACCAAGTGTTACATTCTCAGATAGATGAAAACCGCAATGTAAATGTTTCCATCAACACCATGGTGGATGCGGACCAGGGGGATAAAGTGCAGGGGGCTTTGGTGATCCTCGAAGATATAAGCCAAGAGAAACGCCTTAAAACCACCATGTATCGTTACATGACGCAGGAACTTGCAGAGCAATTGCTTGCAGATGGCAGCGCAAAAATGGGCGGAGACCGCAAAGAAGTATCTGTGTTGTTTTCTGACATCCGGGGCTATACCTCTCTATCTGAGGTGCTTTCCGCTGAAGATGTTGTTTCTATGTTGAACGAATATTTTGAAACCATGGTTGAATCGGTATTGATCCATAAGGGGACGTTAGACAAGTACATTGGTGATGCGATTATGGCGGTGTTTGGTACCCCGCTTGCTCTGCCAGATCATGCATGGCTTGCAGTGCAGACCGCAATTGATATGAGGCACCGCCTCAAGGAGTTCAATGCAAAGCGGGTTGAAAATCTAAAGCCCAAGGACCAGAAAGAATTTGATCTGGTAAATATCAAGATTGGAATTGGGGTGAATTCTGATTCTGTAATTTCTGGAAATATCGGATGTACGAAGCGAATGGAGTTCACCTCGATCGGCGATGGTGTTAACCTTGGTTCGCGTTTGGAAGGAACTAGCAAGGTTTACGGTACAGATATCATAATTAGCGAGACAACTTATAAAAGTTGTGCAGACCGGATTTGGACTAGGGAACTCGATCGAATTCAAGTTAAGGGTAAAAATCAGCCCATTAGTATCTACGAGGTTTATGGGTTGCGTTCTGATCCATTAAGTGCAAGTCATGAACAAATTATCGAGCTTTATCACAAAGCCAGAGATTTTTACCAGCAGATGAAATTCGGCAAGGCGATTGGTCTATTTGGAGAGGTTCTTGAGTTGGACAAACAAAATAAGGCTGCTAGCATACATCTGGTGCGATGCCAGCACTTTCTTTCTAACCCGCCTCCTGCTGATTGGGATGGGGTATGGCGTTTTACCGAAAAATAGGAAGAGTCGTAAAGCAGAAATGTTTCTGGTTGCGTTTGCTTGTGATTGATTTACCATACATATAGAAACCTAAGCGTTCCATAATTGGGAAGGGAATGATCATGCAGCAAGGCAAAAGTGGCTTTGATAGGCGTCAATTTTTAAAGCACACAGCCGTTACGACTGCAGGTGCTTGTACTTTTTTACCCGAGGCAAAAGGACTTGAAACCGGGGATAGTTCAAGCATCAAGAATTGCATTTTTCTTCTATTAACTGGTGGGCCTAGCCAGATAGATACCTTTGATCCCAAACCGGATGCTAGGTCGGAAATTCGTGGGCCGTTTAAAGCAATATCTACCAAGGTTCCAGGCACTTTTTTTGCTGAAACTCTGCCACTTCTAGCTTCTCGGGCTGATAAATTTACCCTGGTTCGTTCCTTGTTTCATGATGAAGCGCCTATCCATGAAACAGGATTGCAATTGATGCAGACGGGTAGGGTTTCCACCGTTCAAAATTGCTTTCCGAATTATGGGTCTGTTTGCGCTTCGCTTGCTTCCCCCTCGTATTCCCAAGTGCCAAGCTTCGTCGTGCTTCCCTCTAAAATTGGACTTACTGGCGTTACCATGTACCAGGGGCAGGAGGCAGGTTTTTTAGGTGATCAATTTCAACCTGTGAACATTAAATCGCACGCCAACGATATTAGAAATATTTGTGAAATTACTCACAACAATAGCGAATTAAATCTTGGGATGATTCGTTCAACGGTTGCAAATCTTAGCTTTGATTCCCGCTATGGAAATACCAGATTTGGACAGTCCTGTCAGGCGGCTTTAGCGCTTGTTGAATCGGGCGTAAAGTTTGTCACTGTTAATATGTTTGAATCGGTTTTTAACGAAGTCACTTGGGATTGCCATGCTGATGGTGGGGCGCTTGCCAGTAATTTGAATGATTATCGCACTAAAATCTGCCCCATGTTTGATTCTGCTTATGCTGCGCTTTTAGATGATCTTCAAGTTAAAGGGTTGCTTGATTCTACACTCCTTGTTGCGGTAGGTGAATTTGGTAGAAGCCCTTACCTAAACATGCGGGGTGGCAGAGATCACCATAGTGGCGTTTGGAGTGGGTTGCTTGCAGGGGCAGGCTTGCCCGGTGGAGCCGTGGTTGGTTCTTCTGATTCCTTGGGTGGTATTCCTAAGGATACTCCTGTAAACCCTGCAATGTTTGCTGCTACCATTTATCAGGCGATGGGAATTGACCCAACGCAAAAAATAAATCTTGCTAATGGAGTGTCAGTACCGCTAGCTGATTCCGCACCTATTCCTTCTTTGGTATGAATACGAATAAATGATTAATTCTGAATGGATATACGCAGTAGATGAAAAGAACTTTTCTCCAAAAGTAGTGGAGATGTCGAAGACTGTACCTGTCGTGGTGGATTTTTGGGCTCCCTGGTGCCAGCCTTGTAAATTGCTAAAACCCATGCTTGAAAGTGCCATTCAAAATCTCAATGGCCAAGTCATGCTTGCGGAAATCAACACCGATGAGAACCCTAATCTAGCAGCATCATTCAAGGTTGAAGGAATACCTGCAGTTTTTGCTTTGAAGGATGGCCTTGTTGTTAATCGATTTCAAGGCTTATTAACCGATGAACAACTACAGGAGTTTCTTGCAACGCTTTTACCTACTGATGTAGATAAGCGATTGATTGAAGCTGTTGAATTAAAAAAAACAGATCCTGTTGCAGCAGAAGAAACAGTAAGGGGGTTATTTAAAGATAATCCAAAGCATGATAAGGTTCGATTGGCCCTTGCAAGAATGTTAGCAGGAAAAGGGGATGAGCAATCTGAAGTACCCGGCCTTTTGGAGCCTTTTGGTTCAGATGGTGATACAGGTAAAGAAGTTCAGAAAATCATGGCGATACTAAAGATCTATCAAATAACAAAACCACTTCCTACCGAGGCTGATGTCCTTAAGCAAATCGAATTGAAGCCTAAAGATGGTTTAGCTTATTACCAGCTTGGCTGCCTTAAGGCCTCTTCAGGAAGTTACGAGGAAGCATTAAAGCTTTTAATTCAAGCAGGCGAAAACGATATGAACCTTGCCAAGAATTGCGTTCGCGAGGCTATGGTAAGCATCTTTCATTTGGTTGGTGTGGGTAGCCCGCTAGCCAATCAATATCGATCAAAATTATCGAGCCTACTTTACTAAAGGTTTTGCGTCCAAGACGCATTTTGCTTTCCTTCGCTTAATGTCTTATCGATAAAGAAAGCCAAAGGAATCCCCGCAATAAATCCGCCTATGTGCGCGCCATAAGCTACGCCGCCACCTTCTCCGGCCCCCAACTCCATGAAGCTACTAAATAGCTGCATTGCAAACCATAATCCTACTGCGACGATTGCAGGCACCGTTGTGACGAACCTGAAGATCAGGACAGTTACACTGTTGTTGGGATAGAAAATAAGGTAAGCACCCATGACGCCCGATATTGCTCCCGAGGCACCCAAACTGGGGGTTAATAGGTCGGATTTCAGAAGAACACAAGTTGCAACATGTGCTAAAGATGCCAGTATCCCCACGATAATGTAAAAAAGCAGATATTGCAGATGTCCGAGTCGGTCTTCAACATTATCACCAAAGATCCATAGGAAAAGCATGTTGCCTAAAATATGGCCTATGCCTCCATGCATGAACATAGAGGTGATTAGCGTGATGTAAACCGTGAAGGGGGTCGGCTCTAAACCAGGTTGGATAATCTCTTCGCCTGAGCGGGTTTTTCCCAAAACAGTGGGGCTTGATTGAATATCTTTCCCTGAAATGATTTCTGCTGGCACTGCAGAGAAAGTGTAAATAAAGCGCTCATTCTCGCCAAAGTTTTGAAACATGACGAAAACAAAAATATTGATTGCTATAAGAATGTAATTAACAAACGGGGTTCGAATCCGTTGCGAGTTGTCATCGTACAAGGGCATGATCATTTTAGTTACTCTGGGGAGATATCAAGCAAAAACAGATTCAACCACACGGCCTGCAACATCGGTAAGGCGTTCATCCTTGCCCAAGTGCGGGTAGATAAGTTTCTCATGATCCATGCCAAGAAGATGCAGCAATGTGGCGTGAAAATCATTGACGGATATTCTTGTGTCGATTGCATTGAGCCCCATTTCGTCGGTGGCACCAATAGTTTGTCCGCCTTTAACTCCGCCTCCTGCTATCCACATCGTAAAGCCATGTGGGTTGTGATCACGACCTCTGCCTCCCTGAGTATTGGGTAACCTGCCAAATTCACTTGCCCAAACAACCAGAGTGGAGTCGAGTAAACCTCTTGCTTTAAGATCTTTTAGTAATGCAGCAATTGGCTGATCAACATGGCCACACATCTTTTCATGATTGGAATTAATGTCATCATGTGCATCCCACTGGGTGACCAAGGGGCCACCACCCGAGTAAAGTTGAACGAACCGAACGCCCCTCTCGACCAACCTTCTTGCTAGAAGGCAGCGGGTGCCGAAGTCGGATGTTTTTTTGTCGTTCAAGCCGTAGTTGTTCTTGGTTCTTTCGCTTTCTTTCGAAAGATCAACCGCTTCGGGAGCGTGGCTTTGCATGCGGAAAGCGAGTTCATAGGAAGCTATTCGAGCAGCAAGATCGGTGCGTGAAGGATCAAGATCTTTTTCGTTCATCTGCTTGATGAAGTCGATGGTTGCCCTTTGGCGGCTGGGTGTTATGTCTGCAGGTGGTTTAAGGTGCAAAAGAGGGTTTGCGCCACGCCTTAACAATGTTCCTTGGTAGACAGCAGGAAGGTAGGCATTGGACCAGCAGGGTGCCCCGCCTTCGGGGGTGCCTTCGGGTTGTAATAGAACGCAGTATGCAGGCAAATTTTCATTCGTGCTTCCTAAGCCATACGAAACCCAGGAACCCAAACTTGGATGCCCCATCAATGTTCTACCAGAATGCATTTCGTACATTGCGGGCGCATGAACTGTGCTGCTGCACCAGCAGGATCTTAAAAAACAAATATCATCAACACACTGAGCGAGATTAGGCATCAGGTCTGAAACCTCGAGCCCGGATTTACCATGCTTTTGAAATTTCCGGGTCGAGCCAAGAATGGGCGTATCGCCTTTGGTGAACTGACTAACGGGCTTGCCAAAGCTAGGGGGCAGGGGTTGGCCATTAAGTCGATT
Source organism: Candidatus Kuenenia stuttgartensis (assembly GCA_945897965.1). GTDB lineage: Bacteria > Planctomycetota > Planctomycetia > Gemmatales > Gemmataceae > UBA969. Next base: position 15,548 of record CAMDHK010000031.1, read on the forward strand.
TAATTCGGGCTTCGGGTCAAATAAATCAATCTGGCTAGGGCCACCCACCATGAACATGAAAATGACCGACTTGGCTTTTGAAGGAAAATGAGAAAGTCGAGGTGCAAGCGGGTTAAGGTTGTTTGCTTCGATGGAACCAGCAAATCCTTCTTGGGAAAGAAGCCAAGAAAGTGCAAGAGAGCCACAGGGGCCCATGGGGTGGGTTAAAAAATCTCTTCGATTGAATTTATTCATTTCGTAATCCTACCACAAGAGTAGCAGAAAAGCACGAATCGAAGCTTTAGGATTTCTTCCTTTTCAGGGCTTCCTGCAAGGTAATCCCGAGATCTGCGGGGCTTTCTGCGACTAAAATTCCAGCTTTTCGCAAGGCTGCCATTTTATCTTGGGCAGAACCCATGCCACCGCTGATGATTGCGCCTGCATGACCCATGCGTTTTCCAGGGGGAGCTGTTTGGCCCGCAATAAAGGCTGCAACTGGCTTTGTGACATACTTTTGAATGTAAGCAGCAGCTTCTTCTTCAGCAGTGCCACCGATTTCACCCATCATTAGAATTGCTTCTGTTCCTTCATCATCCTGAAACATTTTGAGTACATCAATTTGATTGGTACCTATGATCGGGTCGCCCCCAATGCCAACGCAAGTTGATTGACCAAGCCCTAAATTAGTAAGCTGCCAAACAGCTTCATAAGTGAGGGTTCCACTGCGCGAGATAACGCCAATGGTTCCTGGCTTGTGAATGTAACCGGGCATAATGCCAATTTTGCATTGCCCAGGAGTAATAAGGCCGGGGCAGTTGGGCCCGATAAGGCGAATATTCGGCTTGGTTGCAAGAAATCGTTTCGCCCTTGACATATCCAAAACTGGAATGCCTTCGGTAATTGCAACAATAACTTGAATGCCTGCATCTGCTGCTTCCATGATGGCATCAGCAGCGCCTGGAGGCGGAACAAATATCATGGTGGCGTTGGCGCCAGTTTTAGCAACGGCTTCTGCAACCGTATTGAAAATAGGGAAACCTTCTTTGGTTGTGCCACCTTTTCCAGGAACCACACCACCCACTACCTGGGTGCCATATTCCCTGCATTGGATTGCATGAAATGTTCCGGCTTTACCTAAACCTTGGCACAGTACCTTGGTGTTTTTATCAATAAGAATGCTCATGAAAACAACTCCGCAGATTCTTTTGAACTTGGTTTATGATTTATTTGGCAGCAGCTACAACTTTTTTAGCCGCATCGGTTAATCCCTCAGCAGCAATGATCTTAAGTCCGCTTTCCTGAAGGATTTTCTTGCCTTCTGCCACATTTGTACCTTCTAACCTTACCACCAATGGTACATGAAAACCGACTTCCTTGTAGGCAGCAAGAATGGCGTTAGCAATGGTGTCGCACTTCATGATGCCACCAAAAATATTGACCAGTACCGCTTTTACATTAGGATCGGAAAGCAAAATTCGAAAAGCTTCGGTTACCTGATCCTTATTGGCACCACCCCCAACATCCAAGAAGTTGGCAGGTTCGCCCCCATGATATTTGATGATATCCATGGTGCTCATCGCAAGGCCAGCACCATTAACTAGGCATCCTATATTGCCGCTCATTTGCACAAAACTCAAACCGGATTTCGCAGCCCGTACTTCAGAAGGGTTTTCTTCTGAAAGATCGCGTAAGTGCTCGATGTGAGGATGTCGGAAAAGTGCGTTGTCATCAAAGGTGATTTTGGCATCCAAGGCCAAAACCTCACCAGTAGGAGTAACAACTAAAGGATTAATTTCAGCAAGGCTAGCATCTTGTGCAAGGAAAACCTTGGATAAAGCCATCATGATGGCTTCTGCTTGTGGAACCTGCTCGGGCGTAAAGCCAAGAGCGAAAGCTAGTTTACGAGCTTGGTACGGAAGAAGTCCGGTTTCTGGAGAAACTGCCATCTTCAAAAGTTTTTCAGGGTGCTTATGGGCAACTTCTTCGATATCAACGCCACCATCAGCGCAAGCCATCATGATAGGCATGCCTTCGGAGCGATCTAAAACCATGCCAAGATAGATTTCACGGGAGATATCAGCTGCGCTTTGAACCAAAATCTTGGAAACCTTTTGTCCTTCTGGCCCAGTTTGCAGGGTAACCAGAGGAAACTTAAACATCACTTCAGAAATGGGAATGATATCTTCGCGTTTGGTAATGAATTTAACCCCGCCGAAATCTTTGCCGCTATCTTTAAAGCGACCTTTTCCTCGCCCACCCGCATGAACCTGAGCCTTAAGAACAACGGGATTTCCGCCCAGATGATCAAAAGCTTTGACAGCTTCCTCGGGGGTATTTGCAATAATGCCTGCAGGGATTTTGGCCCCTTCGGCAGCTAGTAAATCTTTAGCTTGATATTCGTGAATTTTCATGGACCAACCCATCTACTCTTCAAGGAATAAGGTATGATGAAAGTTTATAACTTTACAGCATATGCTGTAAAGTATTTATAGGATGAATAGGTTGGGATACCAGCTTTTTCCATGATCATTCCCAGAGATTTTCTTTTTCCTGAGGATTCTGCAAATGGATGTTACCAGCCTTCTTGCTGATTTAGTTCGTTTACCAAGTATAAATCCGATGGGCAGGGCGCTGCCAGAGGAACTTATATTTGAAAGCCGTGTAACTGCATACATGGAAACTTTCTTTAAAAATATGGGGGCCCGAACCGAGCGAACCACAATTCAGCCGGGCCGAGATAATTTAGTTGCCTTCATGGATCCCCCTGGTAACCCTTCTCAAACCATCCTCTTTGAAGCGCATCAAGATACAGTTCCCGTTGATGGAATGATCATTGATCCCTTTGGTGCCAAAATAGAAGCAGGCAAACTTTATGGTAGAGGGGCGTGTGATGTAAAAGGAGGGATGGCATCCATGGCGACCGCTTTTGCCCGACTTTTTAAGCAAAAAAAGGCAGGGATGCCCCAATTGGTCATGGCTTGCACCATTGATGAAGAGCATGGGTTTCAAGGAATTCAAAGTATAGTTAATCAGCCTTGGTTAAAAGCAAAAGATCCCAAATCTATTTGGGCAGTTGTAGCAGAGCCGACCCGCCTGCATATTGTAAACGCTCATAAGGGTGCGGTTCGATGGGATTTGCAATGCAAAGGGGTATCCTGCCATAGTTCCACCCCTGAAAAAGGAAAAAATGCCATATACAGCATGGCCAAGATTCTACCTTATGTCGAAGAATATGCAAAACATCTTACGGCATTGCCTGGGCATCCAAGGCTTGGAAGTGCAACGTTAAGTTGCGGAACAATTCGCGGTGGCGCCAGTGTTAATACGGTGCCAGATTTTTGTGCGGTGCAGGTGGATCGAAGGTTGCTCCCAGGAGAAACTCCTCAGGGTGCGGTTAATCAATTCCGCGAATGGCTTGGGCAAAAATGCAAAGACATTTCATTTGAAGTAACGGAACCATGGCTTGCAGCGCCTGCTTTGGGCGATGAATATTCCCCGAAACTGGTTCAGGCTTTGGGTAAAAGTATTAAATCAAGGATTGGTACATTGGAAATCGATGCAGAACCCTATGGAACGGACGCCGCAAGTTTGTGCGAAGCATTTATTCCAGCAGTTGTTTTTGGCCCGGGAAGCATTGCTCAGGCCCATACTAAAGATGAATGGATAGAAATCGAACAACTAAAGATTGCGGAAGAGATCCTTTGTGATTTTGTTATTTCCCTGTCCGTATAGAATTTGACTTTGTGAAAATTATCAAAGATTACAATGTTAATGCCAATGGGTTTGAATTGTGTTATAAAGAAAGTCGTACGATTTATTTTTACCAAGGAGAAATAAGAAGTGAGCATTATTAGGATTGGACTCGCAGAGACGAAGAACTTTTCACAAGGTTATGATGCGATATTTGGGCAAAAGAAAGCCACACCTGCTGTGAAAACTAAGGCCCCCGTAGCAAAGGCTAAAGCCAAGGCCCCCGTAGCAAAGGCGAAGGCCAAGGTAACAGTAAAGAAAAAAAGCGGTAAAAAGTAAAGCGACTTGCCCTTTAAGCACTCTCTAAATAATGCTTGCCTGATGTTTCGGGCAAGCATTATTTATTTATGGGGCGCTATAACCAACCCCTGTTGTTTCGTCGGTCCGAAATTGATTCAGGGGTGTTTTCCAAAATACCCCTGACTTTGTTCCCAAAGCCGGTATAGAAGTTGTTAACTTAATGCCCTGCGAGTCTGGGAAAAGTGCATTCCAACCCTCAAGGTTTAACGAAAAATCTTTACTAATATCGATGGGAGATTTTGCCAAAAGCAATTTGTCTCCGCTCCCAAAAATATTCCTCCCTCCTTCAATCTGCAGAGATTCTTTAAGCCGTTCCTGTGATATTTCTGGGTCTTCCAACTGAACAAATTCCTTCGCCCCAATTTGAACTAGCAGGCTTTCGCTGAGCTTTACCATGATTGGGCTTGTGGAGGGTTTTCCCTGTGTTATCTGGAATGGGATTCCCTCGCAAAAAGCAGATACTTTGTAAATTCTTGCTTGTAATCCTGCAATCCCCACAGCGCCGGTGCCGGGGGATTCTACTTTGATGATTGCCCCTGCGATTGCAATGAAACTTTGGGAGATTTGTAATTCGCAATTTCTTGTAGTTCGATTTCTAAATATGTTGCATTCACCACGCAACCTGCATTGATCAATCAGGATGGAATTAGCCGGTGCAGGGGGTTTTCCTGGCATTGAATCCATCATCAGGTTGGTATCCACCCCTAACCCAATGATGGTTGGTAGTTGCAGTGCGTCACTTTTTTCGAAAGTAACACTGCAATTTTTCAGGTTGATGGAGCCGGCCTTCCCGAGAGTTGCCAAAGATGGTGTGCGCAACCCCGCCAATATTGGTCTGGATACAATTTCTAAATCTTCAAGCTTTAAAGAGCTTTCATTGATAAGAAACATTGCAACAGTTATTCCCTCGCGCGTATCTCCAGAAACAAGAATGGGCTTGCTACCCAGAAAAGGCTTGATGGTGATTTCGCCCGCAGTCTTATCGAGCCGCAAGGGCTTTATAATAAGATCACCATCATGTCTGATGAGAATAGTTTCGCCTCCCTTGCAAGATGCGAGAGCAGTTTCAAGAGTTTTGAAAACAAATTTTGAAGGATCATCGGTTTCAGCAGAGTCAACTATTCTAGGTTTGTTCGATGCTTCAGGCTTGGTGCTGGTAATGGATGGAAGAGGCTTAGAGATATAAGAGAAGTCGAGGAATTTTTCTGCGCCTATAAGCCTGTCGGAAATATTGTCAGGGCTGCGAAGTTCCAACGCTGTGTCTTTAAGCATGAAAGCCTGCCCTAGATGAAACTCTTCAAGTAATTTGAGAGGCTGATCATTTTTCCAAGGGCTGATTTCTAGCAACTTTGAGGTTTCATCAGTACCTAATTTGTTATCGCGTAACTGGTTTTGAAACGAGAGGAATTCATTGAATGAAAACGGGGGAGAATTCTGGATCAAAAAGCTATCTACTTTGTAATAACGATTTTCTTCACCTTTGTACTTTGTTTGGCTAGGCCCCATGGTGTTTCGAATAAGAACCGCGTTATCAGAATCTGTTTGGAATAGAAGGTCAGGGGATTTTGCAATTAAGGAATGGTTCATTTCAACCTGAGGATTGGATTGCGAACCTGCATAAATTAAACTCGATTTTGAGCCTTGCATGATGGAGCAATGTTGAATCACCACGGGGTTGTCGGTGTCGGTTTTTCCAAGAAAATGAATGATGGAGTAATGCGGCCCAAAGACGCAATCGGTTAACCTGATGCGCGAATTTCCTTTTTTAATTATCGCATCACACCCCCCGCCATCCGGTTGCCGATAAGAGACAGGCTCGGGTTTCCCGGTGTCGTTAAGGGGCGAGACAATCTGCTCGAAACCTAAGAAACAGCAGTCTTCGATATTAATCGTGGGCTTTGTGTTTTCGGGAGAATCAAGCAGTAGGGACGCCAGTTGCCTATTTTCGCTTTGAACCGCTTGAGCCTGAATGAATTCGCAGCGTCTTAAAACCAGAGCTTTTTTACCACGGAAGGTTATCCCATGCATTTCGGTATCAGTGGATCGCGCATCGATCGTAATGTTGACATCCTGAATGATTGCATCATCTGAATCAATAGTGAGAGCAGACCATGCAACGGGGGTGGTAACAGAGCGGGCATCGTATCCCAATTTAAGGGTCGGCCTTTTAACAGAATCCTTACCTCGGATTTTTACTTGCGCATGGTTGATGATCAAGCCCGGTTCTTGTTTGTCGTTTTCAGGCGTAAGGTCGAGATCTTTAGATAGCACGATTTCGATTTGCCTGGCGTCCTTGTTTTTTTGGAGCCATTCTCTGAGTTCTTTTAAAGTTGGTTCTTCCGAATCGTATTTGGGAATCAATCCTGTTTTTGATTCCAGCGCAGGATTGTTGATCGGTGTGTTTTCTCTGGGTTTATTATTTCCCGAATCGGGAAACAAAGGGGAATCGTTGGAAGCTGAACGCTGGTTGTTGAAGGGCCAAGTTCCCTCTGTACTTGGGGTTTTGCTTGGCAGAGAATCCATGAATACAAGCGCAAGAATTATAAATATTCCAGCTAATGCCATGGGGTAAGTCAGGTTTTGTTGTCTTCCAGTCGGGCTGATAATGTGGTTGCCTAAGGCCCGGATCTGGGAATCGCGAGGGGCAATCCCAAGGCTTATTGCAACATTCTCCATATCTGCAAGCATTTCTTCGGGAGTCTGGTACCTGTCGATCGGTAGCTTTGCCATCATTTTGTCTAGAAGCATTGCGATACCATCAGGCAAATCTGGAATTAATACTCTTGGATCAGTTGGTTTAACATGCTGGTGATGATAAAGCTTTCTCGCTGCAGTACCTTCTGGAACCACTGCATGGCCTGTAATCAAATGATAAAAAGTGCAGCCCAGCGAATAAATGTCGCTGCGATGATCAGCATCCCTAGGCTCTAGCGCCTGCTCGGGCGAAATATAATCAAAGGTGCCTAATGTCATTCCAGATTGTGTCAACCCGCCTTCATTGGGCCCAAGCGATCTTGCTAGCCCCATGTCCACCAATTTCACCAAACCTGTTGGTGTTATGATAATGTTTGAAGGCTTGATATCGCGGTGCACAACATTACGGCTCGCGGCATGAATAAGTCCGCGTGCAACCTGAATCATGTAAAACAAAGCTTCTTCGCAGGGGATAGTCTTGCGTGCAGTTAAGATTTCACGGAGGTTTTTCCCTTCGATGAATTCAAATGCGATGAAACTTAGATTTTGATCCTCACCACAATAAAACACTCTGGCAATGTTTTCGTGATCAAGCCTTGCAGCGCTTCTTGCCTCTTGATGAAATCGTAAAACATTCTCGTTTTCTTTTGCCATATCCGGGGGCAATACTTTCACCGCCACGGTTCTGTCCAACAAGATATCCCTGGCTTTTAAGACAGTAGCCATTCCGCCTTTTCCAATGGCGCCAATCAATTCATAATGTCCGAGTTGTTTGCCTTTAAAAACATTTGGCAAAGGTGCATCTTCTGAAGTCTTTACCAATTGAGGAGCGGTTTTAGAAACTTGGGTGGGGACATCATCTGTTGATTCGATACCCGATGCAAATAATAACGCAGCAGGGTCGGAAGGGTCTAAATCAATGTGGAGATTGGGCAGTGGCCCGGGTGTTCCCAGCAACACTTCCTTTGGTAATTCTGGATTCGAAGATTCATTATTCATCGAACAAGGGTTCCATTCCAATGCCAACTATCAACTTATAAGGGCGGCAAAGAATTCCTGATCTGATTATCCTTGATCAACGGGTTAAAGCAACCCGGGAATCAAGAAAGTGGAAACACTTGGGTAAAGAGCCAGCTTAAAGCAGATTGAAAGTGCCGCGGGTTAAACCCACCTGATTGCTGGCCCTCAAGTTTTGCCAAAGGTTTTTACCATCATTTTTACCCGAAAGGACCGAACCATACCCATCGAGAATCTTCTGCACTTCCAGATTCGATTCCCTGAGGAATTCGATCCTGAAGTGAGTCACATGCATTTCAATAAGCCGCTTCAAATACTCTGCAGCAGATTGGGGCATGGAATTGTAAACCGTATTTCTACAGCCCGAATCAACGCCAACGGGGAATTCCGCACCAGTGCTGCGATCCTTCAGAGAAACCTTGTGGGTTTCGCAGGGCCTGCCGCAATCGCGATGATCCTTGCCTTCAGAAAGAAATGCAGCAAATACACAATGCTCCATATGAAACATCGGCATATGCAGATGCGC